>DCIO01000088.1 GCA_002315885.1 Lentisphaeria bacterium UBA1724 | reverse complement strand
TGGAGAATGGCCGCAATGTGACCCTGATTGCACCGCGGCGCTATGGCAAGACGGGCCTTGTGCGGAAGGTATTGGACAGTCTTCCGAAGGGCTATGTTGGGATATACCTGGACATTTACTCTGTCACGGACCTATCGGAGTTCACCCGTCGTTTTGCCTCATCGGTGGTAGGGGCCTTGGACACCACGCTGGAAAAGACCTTGAAAACCCTTCGAGACTTTTTCCGTTCCTGCCGTCCTACGGTAACTCCCTCTGGGGATGGCAGTATAAAATTATCCTTCGATGTCGTTCCCTCCAGTGCGGAATCCACGTTGAAGGAGGTCTTTGAGTATCTATCCCATCGAGACGTGACACCTGTGATTGTAATAGACGAGTTCCAGCAGATTTCGGAATTTCCGGAGCAAGGCACAGAGGCATTGTTGCGCTCGTACATCCAATTTGTGCCCCAGGTTCGGTTCATCTTCTGCGGTTCCCGTCAGCATCTGATGCGTGAGATGTTCCTTTCTGCCCAGCGTCCATTTTTCCAGAGCACCCAATTGATGGGTCTTGGTGCCATCCCCGAAAGCTCCTATTACGATTTTGCGGTCGGTTTCTACTCCCATGAGAAGCGGGAATTCAATCGGGAGCTCTTCTCGGAGGTCTACCAGCGTTTTGAGGGGATCACCTGGTATGTCCAAGCAGTCCTGAACCGCCTTTGGAGCGACTACGGAGATGTGACCGAACGTTCCCAAGTGGACGCGGTCGTGGAGAAGTTGGTCCAGGAGCGCTCGTTTGAGTACTACGATTTGCTCCGCAGCCAGAATTCCAACGGGATCAAATTACTGAAAGCTGTAGCAAAAGAGGGCTGTGTCCAGGAACCCATGAGCGGTGATTTTGTGATGAAATACAGCCTGAAATCACCCTCTTCCGTCCGGGTAGCACTGAAAGGGCTGCTGGAAAACGACCTGCTCTATCAGCAAAAAGAGGGCGGATACGTCATCTACGATCGGCTTTTCGGGTTGTGGCTTGCACAACAGAACGCATAGCGCAGTCACGAAACCATTTTTGATTTTACGGGGAAAATAATCACCATGTCTGAATCGAAGAAAAATGCAAGCCCCACCGCGGAATTGACTCCCGGCATGCGGCAATATATGGAAGCCAAGCGGACCCTGGCCAAGGACACGCTCCTGATGTTCCGCATGGGTGACTTCTACGAGATGTTCTTTGACGACGCGAAGATCGCCTCGCCAATTATGAATGTGGTCCTGACCAGCCGCGCGGGTGCGCCATTGTGCGGCATCCCCTACAAGGCCGTCCGACTCTACGTGCCAAAGCTGCTTGCGGCGGGCTACAAGGTGGCCCTGGCAGACCAATTGGAGGACGCGCGCTTCGCCAAGGGGCTGGTGAAACGGGATATCACCGAAGTCATCACGCCGGGCACTCTGATGGAAGACACGCTGCTGGATGACAAGCGCAGCAACTACCTGGCCGCCATCCTCCCCGCCAAGAACCGCTGGGGCCTGGCTACCCTGGAACTCTCCACCGGCGAATTCCGCGTCACCGAATTGCCCTTAGAATCTCTGGAATTGGAGTTGACACGCCTGAAGCCCGCGGAAATCCTGGCGCCTGCCAGTTGCCTGGAGAAGTGGCAACTGGAGGGCTTCCCCAAGGAACTGCCCAAAAATCTCTCCTGGACTAGCCTGGAAGACTGGCACTACGACATCGAGCTGTGCCGTTCCGATTTACTGCGGCACTTCCAGGTAGGCTCCCTGGATGGCTTCGGATGCCGTGGCTACGAGGTGGCACTGGGCGCCGCGGGCGCAATCCTCCACTACGCCTGCAACAACCTGCGCAAGGACGCCTCAAACATAACCCGCATCGCCAGCTACCAGCCCGAAGAATGCCTGGTGCTGGACCGCATCAGCCAACGGAACCTGGAACTGGTGGAACCCATCTTCACTGGCGAAAAAAATACCACGCTACTTTCCGTGATGGACGAGACCATCACACCCATGGGAGCACGTATGCTCCGGGAATGGATGCTCCGTCCCCTGAAGGACCTGGCACCCATCGAAGAGCGCCTCACCGCGGTGGAGGACCTCTTCACCCACCCCATGCTCCTAGGGGAAATCCGTGAAGTCCTCACCGCAATCCGGGATTTGGAACGGACCGTGACTCGTCTGGCAGTGGGTTCCAGCGCCAGCGCACGGGACCTGATTGTGCTGAAGCGGGGCCTGGAGATGATTCCGGGATTGCAGACGCTCCTGAGGGATTCCCAGGCGCCACTGCTCCACGCCCAGGCGGAATTGTTGGAAGCCCTCCCCGAACTGGTCTCTCTCATTGACCGGGCCATCGTGGAAGAGCCCCCCGCAACCATCCACGACGGCGGGATGTTCAAGGAAGGCTACAACACTGAATTGGACACCCTCCGCAAGGCCTCCACCGAAGGAAAGGACTGGATTGCGGAATACCAACTTCAGGAACAGAACCGCACCGGCATCAAATCACTGAAGGTCCGTTTCAACAAAGTCTTCGGTTACTACATCGAAATCTCCAAGAGCTTCCTGGACCAGGTCCCCAATACCTATATCCGCAAGCAGACCATCGTCAACGGCGAGCGCTTCATCACTCCCGAACTGAAGGAAATTGAGGACAAGGTCCTGGGGTCTGACGAAAAGAGCCAGGCCCTGGAATACGAGCTCTTCCAGCAGATGCGCCAGGAAGTCTGCAAGCACATGGCGGGCATCCAGCAGACCGCAAAGGCGGTGGCTCACGCCGACTGCCTGGGTAGCCTGGCGCAGATCGCCATGCAATACCACTACATCCGGCCCGAAATCACCGAAGAGACCGTCCTGGATATCCGGGATGGGCGGCATCCCGTGCTGGACGCGCGCATGACCGACATCGCCTTCGTCCCCAACGACTGCTATCTGGACACCACCGAGAACCAGATTGGCCTGATTACGGGTCCCAACATGGCGGGTAAATCCACCTACATCCGACAGGTGGCACTGCTGGTGCTGATGGCCCAGATGGGCTCCTTCATCCCCGCACGCTCCGCACGCATCGGCCTCACCGACCGCATCTTCACACGCGTCGGCGCCGCAGATGACCTCTCCCGCGGACAATCCACCTTCATGGTGGAAATGGTGGAAACCGCTAACATCCTAAACCACGCCACACCCCAGAGCCTCATCATCCTGGACGAAATCGGCAGAGGGACCTCCACCTTCGACGGCCTCTCCCTGGCGTGGGCCATCGCGGAATTCCTCCACGATACCCCCTCCGCAAAAGCACGCACACTCTTCGCCACACACTACCACGAACTCACGGACCTGGCACTCACCAAGAACGGCGTCAAAAACTACAATGTCCTCGTGCGGGAACAAGGCGAAGAAATCATGTTCTTGCGCAAAATCGTGGCAGGAATCGCAGATAAGAGTTATGGTATCCATGTCGCACGACTGGCGGGCATCCCAAAGAAGATCATCCAGCGCGCATCGCAAGTGCTTGAGAATCTGGAATCCAACGAGTACAACGAAAACGACACCAAGCAACCGAAATTGGCCGAAACCAAACGAAAGGGACGCCGTTCCCCCGCCGATAATCCAAACCAACTCCTCCTGGAGTTCTGATTTTTTTCTCCAAGCTCATGGAATTGTAAATTCACAATTTTCTCGAGTGAAATACTTGAAAAAATGAGTAAAAGTACTCATATTATCCAAGATAGCCTTTTCTCCCACCTCACAACAACCTTAACATACAAGAAAACCATGAAAAAGTCCTTCACTCTCATCGAATTGCTGGTGGTCATCGCCATCATCGCCATCCTGGCCGCCATGTTGCTGCCCGCCCTCTCCAAGGCCCGCGCAAAGGCTCGCGCCATCTCCTGCGTCAACAACCAGAAGCAGGTGGTCCTGGCCATGATCATGTATGCCAACGACTACGAAGGATACTACCTGACCCTGGCCAAATGGCATAGCGCCACCAGTTCCAACGACGCCTTCGGCTACAAGGCAGTCCTGGGTGATCGCCCCGACTACAAGAACTACGCCAAGGCCCAGGGTGGCGATGCATATGCACCCAAGTTCTCCATGGGTTACTTCCCCGACAAGCAAGGCACCTGCCCCACACAGGATTGGCGCATCGCCAACAACGACGAGTGCTACGCCACCCATAACATCTATGTGAACTTCGGCACCTTTGAAAAGATCTCCTCCCCCAGCATTTCCATGAGCTCCACAAACCGTAATGCATACTACGGCGACTGGTCCGTCCGACCCGATATGTCTCCCCTCAGCGCTTCCCGCACTTGGGTTACCGCGGACTCCGTCTACAATATGCGCAGCGCCTCCGGTATCTATCCCGGATACCGCGCACGTATCGATACCAATACCGACGCACAGTTCCAGTTCTTCGCCGCACTCCATGACGCCAAAATCAACATGGGCTTCTGGGATGGCTCCGTGGGAACCCTCACCCCCCAGCAGGCCGCAGACCTCCTCTGCAAGTCCGGTAAATACACCCAGAGCTACATCTACGTGAACGGCGCAGCACAGGTCTTCGATACCAACAAAGCCGCTACCGAACAGTTCTAAACAGCTCTACATATCATCCAACAAAACCAAGGCGACCCGCATCACGCAGGTCGCCTTCGCGCTTTTTAGGGACAAAAGGGAATCTGGCCGTAAAACAGCGCGATGCTCGCCTTCAAATGCGCAGCCTGTATTCGCAAATCAAACCGAACGGGACTTGAGAATTCAACCGAACGGAACTTGAGAATTCAACCGAACGGAACTTGAGAATTTAACCGAATGAAACTTGTAAATTTAACCGAATGATTTATTATATAGTTTATAACCAAGGAGATTAAGCTATGTCAAGAGCAGACTACAAACCCCGTTTAGTTGATCATCAGGTCCAGGATTATCTTTCGGCGTTGGGTGCGGTAGTCATTGAAGGTCCGAAATGGTGTGGCAAGACTTGGACTTCATCGCAGGCAAGTCGCAGTGAATTTTTGCTTGGCAGTTCGGAAGGCAATTTTCAGAACAAGCGGCTGGCGGAGTTATCTCCGGAGACGGTCTTAGTTGGTGAAACGCCTCGAATGTTGGATGAATGGCAGGAAGTCCCTTTGTTATGGGATGCTGTTCGTGCGGAAGTTGACAAACGAAATTTGAAGGGTCAGTTTATACTCACGGGTTCCTCGACCCCCAATCGCAAGGGAATTCTCCATAGCGGTGCAGGGAGAATAGGCAGGATTCGCATGCGTCCGATGTCGCTTTATGAATCTGGCTCATCCAGTGGCGCGGTGTCGTTGCAGGCTATCATATCTGGTGGTTTTTCCCCCGTTTTGAATGGTGAAGTCCACTTGCTGGATTTAGCCGCAATGGTTGTGCGTGGCGGTTGGCCTGGGAACCTTTCGACACCGCCGGAAACTGCTGGCATTGTCGCCAAAGAGTATATCAAGGCGTTACTGGAGAATGATATTCGGCGTGTCAATGAAGATAGCCATCTTGACGTAAGAAAAGTCCATTTGCTGTTACGTTCCCTGGCGCGCAATGAGAGCACAACGTCATCCATTGCAGTCCTGAAAAATGATATCAGTGGAGTTGATGGTGAGAATGTCGACGAGGATTCGCTTAGAAATTACATGAATGTCCTGTCGCGACTTTTTCTAATAGACAATCAGCAACCTTTTGCGCCTGCAATCCGCTCGTCATTGCGAATCAAGCAGTCAGAAAAACGTCACTTGGCGGATCCCTCTCTTGCCTGTGCTTTACTCAATCTCACTGCACAGGGGTTGATCAACGACTTGGAGACCTTCGGTTTTTTATTCGAGGCACTCTGCGTACGTGATCTTCGCATCTATGCCGAGGTATTTGGTGCACAGTTGTATCACTATCAAGACTACAAAAATAACGAAATGGACGCGGTGATTGAAATGCCAAACGAACAATGGTGTGGCATCGAAATCAAACTAGGCGCAAAGCAAATAGAAAATGCGGCACATAATTTATTGCGAATCAACGATGCAATTATCAAGGCAGGCGGCAGAGGTGCCTCCTGCTTGCTTGTAGTGTGCGGACTTTCCAATGCAGCATATCAACGGCCGGATGGCGTATTTGTGGTTCCAATCACCATGCTGAAACCATAAGGCAACCACATTTCCGCTGACTCGAAGCCAGACGAATCAATCTCAACTAGTGAGCCAGGGAAGACTCTGCCTTGATACATAGCACCGCTAGTTCTGTGTCCAAAGCGCGCACTTGCGACGGACATAGGACGGCGAGGACGCCGTCGGCACACCCCGTCGGTACTTCAGGCAAGGGATTATATTATGCTTGTGTTCCGTCATTAACCACTTATCAACAGACAATTTCCCATGAAAATTTCTGAATACCTCAATCCGGAGCTCATCAAGCTGGATCTGGCCAGCGAGACCAAAGACGAATTGTTCCCCGAGATGGTGCAGCTCTTCGTCAAGAATGGCCTTGTGACTGACGCGGCGGAGGCGGTCCGCATTCTGGAAGAGCGTGAAGAGAAGATGTCCACTGGCGTAGGCAATGGCATCGGCATCCCCCACGGAAAGCTCGCTGAAGCCAAGCGGTCCATCCTGGCGCTGGGCATTTCCCGCAATGGTATTGACTACGACTCCCTGGATGGTGAGCCCGTCTATATCGTGATTACGATTTTCGCCAATCCCGAGAATCCCGCCCAGCACATCGAGGTCCTGGCAGAGATCTCCCGTCTCTTCGCCATCCCCGAATTCGCCCAGCGCATTCGCAACGCCCGTAGCGCCCAGGAAGTCCTGGACATCATCTCCGCCCAAGAGTAATTTGGATTTCTGAGGTCTTTTTGATATTATGGAAGACTTGCTGGAACGGATGCTTGCGGTGGACCAGCAGGGCGAGGCCCTGGTGAAAGCCGCCGAAGAGAAGGCCATTCAGATTCGGGAAGAGAGTTCCACGGAACTGGCGAAGCTCCACGAAGCCGCCTCCGCCGCATTGGCGAAGGAGTGCCAGGAATTGGAGTCCCAGGCCGTGGATGCCGCACAGAAGCAGAAGGCCGACGCGTTGGCGCAAGCCGCCAAGCAGCTGGCTCCCCGCAGCGAGGCGTTTACCCAGGAATTGGAAGTCCATCGCCATAAGTTGTTGCAAGAGCTGATGGCCTTGTAGACCCCACGGACCTCGGGAGTTCGTCAAAGAATGCCAGGTTTTTCTTCCAATCTCGGTACGGATTTCCTCTACGCACGCGTGCGTGGATGGTGGTCCCGTAGTGCCCACGGCGCCGTCCTGGAGGAACTGACCCGCTCTGTCACCGAAGAGAATTTCTTCCACCAGCTCCAGGCCCACGGCATTATCGATGTCACGGGCCCCGAGCGGGTCCTGGAGCAATTCCTGCTGCGGCAGTATCGCCGTCTGGAAGAACTGGGCGAACGGATGGACGAGCCCTTCCGGAGATATACCAACGTCCTTCGCGCCACTCTGGAACGCGAAAACCTCAAGACTATTTTCAATTACCGGTTCTTCCCCGAACGGGAGGGACACCTGAGCGAGACTTTCGCCAGATTCCCCAGCAAAATCGTCCGGGAAAACGACCTCCTTACCCTGTTGGACGCCACATCCACCGAGCAGTTCATCCGACTGCTCCCCGAGACACCCAACAGAAATGCCATCGTGGAAATCGTCCTGCAATTGGATAAAGACCGAGATATCATGCGGGCGGAATGCGCCGTGGATGCGCTCTCTTTCCGGGAAGAAATCAACGCCATCCGCAAGCTGGACCGAGAAGCACGATTGGTACTACTGGACCTCTATGGCCGTAGCGCAGACCAAATCAACATCACTACCCTACTGCGTAACGCCAATTTCTACCACCTCTCTCCCGAAAATCTGGATTACGCCTGGATTGACGGCGGCACGGAAATCTCCCGTCAACTCTTTGACGACCTGGCGGTAGCGGAAAATCCCCAGGCCGTCATCGACCGACTCCCCGCCAGCTACCAGGCAATCCTCAACGACCAACAGGCAGGGAAGTCCTTTTCGCAATTTGACAACGCACTGAATTGCAAGCTGGCGAAATACGCCCAAGGCATCTTCCGCGACGCCGTCAATCCCCGTCGTGCGCTGGCGGTCTATCCGCTGTTGCTGGAACAGGAGACCATCAACCTCTCCCGTATCTACGAAGGCATTCGCTTCAATCTCCCGCCCCGAGACATCGAGGCGATGATGATTCACTAATTTTTCCCCTCCCATATTCATTTCGGAGCCACACATGTTCCTGCCGAACCGAATGGTAAAAGTCAACCTCCTGGTTTTCAACCGGCATCTCCGTACCCTGACGGAAGCCCTGGGAAAATCCGGAATCCTGCATCTGGTAAATGCGGCGGCATCTTCTCGAAGCCGTCTGCTGGAGCAACTGGATACGGAGGTGGATATTCGGGAAATCGAACAGAAACTACGCCGTTGCGGCGTCCTCCTGGAAGCCCTCGGCATCGAAGCCAATGACGCCCCACCCGCGGTCACTAACCTCTCCCAGGACGAAATCACCGAGCTCTTCGACAAGGTGGACAAGCGCTACCGCGAAGAAGAGGAGCATCTGGCGAAGCTCCTGGAAGACCAGACGGGCCTCCAGCATAGCTCCAACGCACTGGAGGGCTTCCCCTTCCAGTCCCTCCGTGTGGAATCCATCCGAAATCTCTCCCAGCTCTACGTGGAAGGAGGCTCCCTCCGAAAGGACTCTCTCACACGCGCAAAACAGATGCTGGCCGATGACGCCATTGTCATCCCAGCCCCCAGCGCGGACGGAACGATTCTCATCATCACCAGCCGCAGAAAGCGCTTCGCCGTAGATGACACCCTGGACAAGCTTGGTTTCGAGCGCTTCCAGATGCCCGAAATCGAAAATGGCACCGTCGCCGAAAAGAAGAGCGAGATTGACGCGCAATTGGAGGAGCTCCGTGTGCGCATCAACGAAGCCCGCATGGCGGTGGTGGCCCTGGGCGAGGAATTCGGCGGTATCCTGTTAGCCATCCAGAAGCAGCTCCATGGTCTGCTGGCCATACGTCAGGCACAGGGACTCTTCGGACATAGCCGACAGCTCTACTGCGTCTCGGGATGGCTCCCTGCTGAAGATCTCCCCGAATTGCAGAAATTGGTGGACAACGCCACGGACGGCACAGGCGTCATCGAGGCCATGGAAGCCGAGGAAGCGGAGCTTTTGTCGGAAGGCAAGGAGCAGGTCCCCGTCCAACTCTCTGGCAATGGTCTGACCCGTCCCTTCCAGCTGTTGGTCACCAACTTCGGCATGCCGAACTACCACGAGTTGGATCCGTCCTTCTTTGTGGGTCTGACCTTCATGGTCATGTTCGGATACATGTTCGGCGACCTGGGCCAGGGCGCGGTGCTTTTCCTGGCGGGTCTCATCGCATTCTTCAAGAAGGGCGCCAGCCAGATGGTCCACGATGTGGGCACCATGCTGCTCTGCTGCGGTGGCTCTGCCATGGTCTTCGGCTGTCTCTACGGTAGCGTCTTCGGCAGCGAAGAAGTCTTCCATGGTCTCTGGATTGCACCCATGCACGCAAAAGACCTGGGTAAACTCCTGCTGACCGCCGTCGGCA
>DCIO01000012.1:9026-11791 GCA_002315885.1 Lentisphaeria bacterium UBA1724 | reverse complement strand
CTAGATCTAGATTTTCTAGCTAGTACTTCTAGCTAGTACCTCTAGCTAGTACCTCTAGCTAGTATTTCTAGACGCGTGCGCGCGCAATTGTTGCGTAGTTGGAGTAAGAAATGTCTAAATGTAATTCTTTCCCCAAAACGTGCTGGCGGATTAGGTTAAATTATGGGTTGTTACAGTTTGATTCGTTATTGATTTTGGGGAGTCGTCATGATTGTCATTTTGAAAGAGAATCCGGATTCTGTGCGTTTATCCGCATTGGAGTCGTGGTTGACTGGCCTTGGGCTGGAGATCCACCACCTCCAGGGTGAGCGTCAGCATGTGCTGGGTTTGGTGGGCGACACCTCTCGTGTGGATATGGACCAGATTGCGGCGCTGGGGATTGTGGAGGAGGTGAAGCGCATCCAGGAGCCGTACAAGGCCGCCAGCCGCAAATTCCATCCGGAAGACACTGTGTTTGAGTTATCCAATGGCCTGAAAATCGGCGGTGGTCATTTTGCACTCATTGCGGGGCCCTGTTCTGTGGAGAGTGAGGCGCAGATTTGCGGTGTGGCCGAGGCGGTCAAGGGTGCGGGGGCGAACATCCTTCGTGGTGGTGCCTTCAAGCCCCGCACGTCCCCCTATACTTTCCAGGGTCTTCGGGAAGAGGGCATACGGCTCTTGTTGGAGGCCAAGCATGCCACTGGGTTGCCCGTGGTCACGGAAATCATGGACCTCTCGGAATTGCCGCTTTTCCGGGAGGTGGATATCATCCAGGTGGGTGCACGGAATATGCAGAATTTCGAGTTGCTCCACGCATTGGGTCACGCGGAGAAGCCGATTCTCCTGAAGCGCGGTCTGACTAGCACCTACCAGGAATTGCTGTTGAGTGCGGAGCACATCATGGCGGCGGGCAATCCCCGTGTCATTCTCTGCGAGCGCGGTGTCAGGACCTTCGAGACCTATACTCGCAATACCCTGGATTTGACTGCGGTGCCCGTGCTTCATCAGCTCTCGCATCTGCCCGTGATTGTGGATCCTAGCCACGCCACGGGCCGTTCCTGGCTTGTTCCGCAAATGGCGGTTGCCGCGGCATCCACAGGTGCCGACGGAATGATTATCGAGGTCCACAACGACCCCGAACACGCCCTCAGCGATGGCTCCCAGGCCATTACCCCCGAGGCATTTGCTGCGTTAGTCCCGAAAGTCCAGGGTGTCCGAGAACTCCTGGGTTTCGGAAGATAGATTTTCAATTCACAAAAATACGCAAGAGGAATTTCGAAGATGGATAAGAACAGCTGGATTTTGGTGACTGGTGGCGCGGGGTTGATTGGCAGTGCGATTGTCTATGAGCTCAATCAGATGGGCTATCGGAACATCGTCATCGTGGACCACCTGGGGGAAGGCGAGAAGTGGCAGAATCTCCGCGCGTTGGATTTCGTGGATTACGCGGAAAAGGACTCCGCCTTCTATGAAATGCTGGCGGCGGGTGATTTGGAAGAGGAATACCCCTTCGAGGTGGTCTTCCATCTGGGAAATTGCTCCGATACCACCGAACCCGATGCCTCTTATCTCATCGGCAATAACTTCGACTGCGGTAAACTCCTGGCGGATTACTGCGTGCGTCGCGGCATCCGCATGATCTACGCCTCCAGTGCCGCCACCTACGGCGATGGCGAGGTGGGTTTCGTGGATGACGAAACGGAGCTGGAGAAGCTGCGCCCCCTGAACAAATACGGCTACTCCAAGCAGATTTTCGACCAGTATCTCCTGCGGAAACACTACTTCGAGCCCCTGCCTACCAGCAAGGCCTCCTTCGTGGGTGTGAAATACTCCAACGTCTTTGGTCCCAACGAATACCACAAGGGGAAGATGCGCAGTATGCTCCTGCGGTGCTTCGAGCAGATTTCCGCCAAAGGTCAGGTGGCACTCTTCAAGAGCTATCGCAAGGAATACGGCGACGGCGAGCAGGTGCGGGATTTCCTCTACGTGAGGGATGCCGCGAAGATGACAATTTTCTTCATGAACGAGGGCGCCGCCTGCACGGGCCTCTATAACATCGGCTACGGCGAAACACGCTCCTGGAATGACCTGGCAAAGGCGATGTTCGCTGCCATGGACAAACCCGTGGACATCCAGTATATCGAGATGCCCGAGGAACTCAAGGCGCGCTATCAATACTACACCTGCCTGGATATCAATAAGATCCGCAAGGCGGGCTACACCGCACCACTATTCTCCCTGGAAGATGCCGCAAAGGACTACGTCTCTTATCTGAAGCGCGGCGCACACCTGGGAGACTAATTCAATTAGGAATTAGGAATTAGGAATTAGGAATTGTTATAGGACCGCCTTGCCCCTCGTTGCGCTTGCGCTTCGCGCGCGCTCCACGAGGGGCGCACCTACGGGGGGCTTGCGCCCCCCCCTTACCAAGCCTGGTTTTCCCCCTTTTTACCCGACTGGGGCGCACCTACGGGGGGCTTGCGCCCCCCCTACCGAAACTGGGCCTCGGCGGTTGCGCCGCCTTGCCCCTCGTTGCGCTTGCGCTTCGCGCACGCTCCACGAGGGGCGCACCTACGGGGGGCTTGCGCCCCCCCCCTTGCCAAGCCTGGTTTTCCCCCTTTTTCCGCCAGGGGCGCACCTACGGGGGGCTTGCGCCCCCCCCCTTACCAAGCCTGGTTTTCCCCCTTTTTCCCGCCAGGGGCGCACCTACGGGGGGCTTGCGCCCCCTTTTCCCAAGCCTGGTGCTACACCCTTTCCTAGACTTATAGGGCGGCGTGAACGCCCGT
>DCIO01000012.1:0-9005 GCA_002315885.1 Lentisphaeria bacterium UBA1724 | reverse complement strand
CCCGTACCGCCTTCGGCCCGCAGGGTAAAGGCTCCCTAGGGTTCTTCGATGGCGAAGATATAGGTATCGGTTTCGGGGGCGTTGAAGGTCATATCCTGCTGGATTTCGGGGAATTCCTTCTTTTCGGGATAGAGCATGGTCCACTTCACGGGTTTCTTGGCGTGGAGGGTGTATTCGCCAGGTGTGGCCGTGTGGAAGGAGATCATGGCGTTGTTGGCGTAGACCACGCCGTTGTCGCTATCACAGTAAATGTGCACGCCTGCGTCCTTTGCGATTCTACGCAATTCGGGGGTGTTGATGACGGGTGAGTTGCAGAGATAGGTCACGGACCCATCGTCGTTCTTCTTGCGTCCGTAGGAGCCCACTCGCTTGAAGCCATCCACTTTCACGGTGCCCAGGATTTCCGCCTTTTCGTCGCGGATTTCCAGGACGGGCGAGTATCTGTGTGCCACTTCGTCCAGTCCGTAGGCATCCATGAAAGAGCCGTCCCGGAGCATTGTGGTGTATTTTGCGGTGCGTTCATAGAGATTGACGCGGATGCCCGTGGTGGCGTAGATGGAGTCGGTATCGGGGCCATCGGGGGTGAGCCAGCCAGGGACGCCCATGAAGATGAGTGTCTTGCCTTCCGTCTTGAGGGCATTGAGCTTCTCCAGTTTTTCGGGGGTCATATAGACCAGCTGCGGGAAGATGTACACCTTGTAGTTCTTCAGGGCGGGGTCGTCCAGGTCTGCAAAGGAGTATGCGTCGAACTGGAGACCCGCCTTCTTCAATTCGTGGGTGATGTAGTTGACGCCGATGTAGGTCAGAGGACCGCCGCCGTGGTCCTGGACGGCGTGGTAGTATGCGCTCTCCCAGTCACCGATGAATGCGATTTCCGCGGCGGAAGTGAAGTCCTTGATGGAATCATAGACGGGTGCGATGTTGTGGAAGAACTTGAGGATTTCCGGGTCGTTGTACCAATCGCGTCCGAAATCGTAGTACCAGTATGCGCAGCCTTTGCTGATGCCCTGGGCTAGGTCACGGGAGAGTGTGGCGACACTTTCCTGGAGGGTATTGGCGTAGCGCTGGTTGGCGCCGGGCTCCAGCAGGTAGGTTCGTCCATCTGCCTCGAAGATGGTGATCTTGTTGTGCAGGCGATAGGAAGCGGTGAGGCTGCGCGCCATCTGTGAGCTTCCCAGTCCGCGATAGAAACCGCCGTAGCAGCAGGGAGAGACCTGGAAATCCACGTATGGTGAGCGGATGAGTTCGTCGTTCACCAGATGCCATCCCTCGGCAGTGTATCCCATGCCGAAGAAGTATCCGCAGTAGTTGCCCACCAGGGCGCGGCCCTTGCTGGCGTCCTTTGCGGTCTTGTTCAGGGTCAGCAGCGCGTCCCGCAGAGAGCGCTGGATGCACTGTAGGAAGTCGATGCTCCAGGCATTCTGGATGGGATGGCGGAGGGTGTCGTCCAGATATTCCAGGCGGATGTCTTCGGGAGGCGGCAGGGCTTCCTCGAAGGTGACGTAGGGCAGATCCCAGGCGGCCCGGAGTTTCGCCACGTCATTGCCGTACTTTTCTCGGAGGAAATTCCGGAAGAATTTGATCATTGGTTCGCTGATATCGGGCATAGCGCCTGCCATGCCGTAGTAGTGCCATTCCATATAGACGCCCGCATCCAGACGATATGCGAAGACGTGTCTGCCGTAGGGGCTGTTTTCGATGTATTCCACCACGCGACGGACCACCTCGGAGGCCTCCCGCAGCCAGACTTCGGAAGCGTAGGAGGGCGCGGCGTAGTTGCCGATGCAATCGCCTTTGGAGTGGTGCTTGTCCTCCCGGGCATACTTGACCAATTCATCGGGATGCTCTTCGTTCCACCACTTGGGGCCGTGGGAGAAACCGATGTCGAACATGAAGCGTGCGTTGGGTGCCATGGCGAAGGCATCCGCCAACGCCTTGTCCAAAGCCTTGTAGTCGAATTTGCCAGTGCCTTTCCAGAATTTGTCCGCTTCGATACCGAAGGAGATCAGATTCATGTCCGAGGCCTCGAAATTGGCGATCTTCTCCCGGAAATTCGGTGTGTCTCTCCAGCCGAAGTTGCTGTTGTAGAGGACTGGGCGGTAGAGTTTTCCGCCGATATCAAAGCGGGCGCCGCCATTCACGTAGGTGATCTTCGCCTGTTCCAGGGGTTCCTTGGAGAGCTGTTCCAGGAGCTGCTTGAGCTTCACGTCATTCTGGTGACGGCGCTCCAATTCCACCTTCGCGTCATCGGCGGCATAGAATGCCACCATGTCGTACATGGTCACCCAGGGATCGGTGTTGTAGTCACCCATGGAGTTGGGGACGACCCAATCCTGGGCGGCAAATCCGGCATTGCTCCAGCCGTCGGGGTTCACGCGGGAGCCCTTCCAGGTGGTGTCGGTGAAGAGTTCTTGGATGGTGCCATCCTGGTAGGTGATGGTAAGGCGCAGGATGGCACCGCCACGGCCACCGCCATTGATGACAATGACGCCAATGGCGTTGTCACCGCGGGTGATGTATTGGGTGACATCGAACTGTCTGGATTTTGGGAATTGCTCGACGCGCTTGGCTTCCTTGCTGATGTTCGTGCCGTTGATGAAGACATTTCCTGTGTCATCGATGACATAGCAGGCTATGGCCTGCCGGATGGGCTTGTCGGCGACTGTGAACTCGGTGCGCAGATAGCGCTCCTTGTTGATGCCTTCCGAAAAATCCTCGGGATAGGTAATCCACTGGGCTTTCGGACCAGCGAATAGACTCAGTGCTAAACAGCAAAGAAGAAACAGGACTTTACGCATAGTGTTGCCTCCTGTGGGAAGTTTCTATTTTTAAAAAAAGTGAAAACGATGATTAGAGTGTATCCAATTTTCGTGCCACATCCAGCAGTGCGCCTTTGATGCGGTAGTATTCGGAGGGCTTGTTTCTGCGGTGCCAGAGCTGGCAGAACTGGACTTCCTGGTGTCGGATGTCGTCAGCCAGTTTCCAGTTGGCGGCCCTGTCGTTGGGGAATTTGATGGTGGCGATGACCTTGTGCATGAGGATGGTCATTTGTGCGCCGAAGAGCAGCTCCTCTCGGGCGTAGGGGTCCTGCGGGTGTGCGTTTGCCAGGCAGTTGCTGAATTTCACGTATGCCTTCTCCAGGACGGGAATCGCCTTTCTTGTGGCCGCGAAATCGATGGAGTCCGCGTAATCTGCCTCGAAGGTGCTTTCCTTGGTGGGGTCCACCCATTGTGCCACGTGTCCCCAGGCGGTGGTGGTCAGCTTCTCGAATTTCATCCAGGCATCGCAGAAGCCCACCGCACCGAATTCCAGGCGGTCCAGCGCTTTGTTGAAGGCGTCGATGTCCTGGCTGGCGGCGGTATTCCAGGCGCATGCCGCGCCGTAGGCAAAGCCGTGCCAGGAGATGGCAGGCAGATTGACATTCCCCCGGTCGCCCCAGTTGGTGTTGAGGAGGCCCTTTGCGTGATACTTCAGGCCCTTCTTGGCGTAATTCAGGATGTTCTTGTAGGCGATATGGATTGGCGTCAGCCAGCGGCTCCAGCAGCCCGTGCCTGGCACGACCCAGAAATTCGGTGTGGCGGCAGCCAGCTTCGCGGTATCTCGGCGGGTTGCTTCGGGACCGTAATCCCATTCCAGGGGAATCACATCCTTCGGGAGTTCCTTCAGCAATTTGCTGTTGTCACCAATCACATCACCCCAGAACATGGGGATCTTTCCCTGTTTGGTCACCAGGGCCATGATCTTCTTCAGGAAAGTCATGTAGAGCTTCTGGATATCCTCCTCGGATTTCACCAGGTGCTTGTTCTTGCCGCGTCCTAGGTCGAAGGTCTCGTCACCGCAGATATTGCAGTATTTGCTCTTGAAGAGTGGCAGGAATTCACCCAGGATATCCGCCACCAGCTTGATGGAGCGTGGATCGGAGGGATTGAGGGTGGCGTGCTGCATGCGGTCCCGGAAGGAGAAGGGGAATTCAGAGCCCTTCACATCCAGCTCGTTCAAGTCCTCCAGGCGCTTGCTGCGCATGGCCATGTAGCAATGGCCGAAGGTGGCGATGGAGGGCACCAGGTCGATATTGCGCTCGTTGCAGTAGTCCTGCAGGCGGAGGATTTCCTCGGCGGTCAGGGGATCGGCGCCCTCCCAGATGTCGGGGTGCTTCGCCAATGCGAAAGTGTGCTCGATATAGAGTTCCAGGTGGTTCAGCTTATAGAAGGCCATCTTGTCCACTAGCTGGAAAAGGGTCTCTAGGGTGGGAATTGCGCCCCGCGTGGCGTCCTGGTAGAACCCACGGTTGGGATAGTCTGCGGCATCCTGGATGTCGAATGCGGGATAGCGGGTATCGCCCTGGCGCAGGAGCTGCCGGAGGGTCTGGATGCCGTAGAAGAGGCCCGTCTCTGTCGGTGCCTGCAGGAGAATGCCCTTGCTGTCACCTCGTAGGCGGTAGGCGTCAATGCCTTTGATTTTTGCGGAGATTTCCAGGCGGATTGGCATTCCCACGGCCTCGCCGCAGGCAAATCGGATGCGGGTTCCCGTGAGTGCCTGGAAGTCGTCCGCCAGATTCAGTGCCGCCAACAATAACGGCCTGCCGTAGTTGGCGGGGAGGAGGATGTCCTCAAGGGCATTCCAGGAGAATTCAGGAACACTGCCGAAGGAGGCTTTTTTCGGTGTGGGAATCAGAAATACCATGGGAGACGACGATGTGCAGTTAAAAAATTCTACGCATAACTTGACATGGAAGCTTAAGATATTCTATTCCAGGAATCCTCTTGCTTTGATTTTGTGCTTTATTCCACGAAAATCGTGCAAAAGAACCCCTGGATTAGGGAGTCAGAGAGATTAGCGGTACATATCGCCACCGGGATAATCGCAGTTGGGGTACCAGTAGTAGTTGAGAACCAGCAGGAACTGGCCTTTGTCGCCGTCCCAGACAACTGCGTTGCGGTAGTTGATGCCTTCTGCGTGCCCATCGGAGAAGTTGGTATTCATCAGCATGCCGTGACGATAGTATGGCAGAGCGTCAGAGCTGTCTTTCAAAGGATTGTAACCGCAGGTGACGGCTGCGTAGGCATAGCGGTTCTTGCAGGTGCCATCGAACTGGTTGGGGTGGATGCTTGGATACTTGATGCCGGAGATGCGAAGCCACTCAGCTGCGGCCTTTGCACTGGAGGACATACCAAAGAGAGCGGTGGTCGCGGTGGCCATTCTGCCCCAGTAACCAGCACCGCCGTTGTTCTGATAGCCCAGGTTGCCAACGATGATTTCGTCGGGAGGGCAGGAGGGACACATCAAAATCTTGTGCCAGGAGCCCTTGTTCTCCCCAGTGGACTGAGATTTGTAGCCAAAGTCGGAGGCGGGGTCCTTGGCGGCCCACTCCGCACCAGTCATAGGAGTCCCAGGAACGATCGGATTGATGGAAAACCAGAAGTACGCATCGGAGGCGTTCTTGCCTGTCATGCCATATTCGCCAGGGTAGGGACCTTTGGGGTCGCTGGGAGACATGGCATTCGGGGGAAGGTAGTCGTCGTTTTCGGTAGCATAGAGCTGCGTGCCCAGGGCCAGCTGCTTCAGGTTGTTGGTGCAGCTGATGGCGCGGGCTTTCTCACGGGCCTTGGACAAGGCGGGCAGAAGCATGGCGGCCAGAATTGCGATGATGGCGATGACCACCAGCAGTTCAATCAGAGTAAAGGATTTTTTCATTTGCTACTCCGTTTTGGGGTTGGTTGTGTAGGGGGGGAAAAACTTGAACGAAAAAAATCATTTGGGAATCGTGTTAATTCTCCGAACAAATTTCAACAAAAACCTTAATTTTTGTGTGAAATTTCTTGAATTTTGTATAAATCAGGATATTTTTGTAAGAAAACCCGGAGGATGAGTCGTATGAGTTTATTCAGTTCCAAGGAATCCCGTATTTTGGAATACGGCACGAACATCCGTGTCATTACCCATTCCCAGCAGGAGAAGCCGGAGCACTATCACGACTTCAACGAGCTGGTCATCATCAACGGCGGCACATGTACGCACCTGCTGGAGGGCAACCGCTATACGATTTCCCGTGGGGATATCTTTCTGCTGACACCGGGCTTGCGTCACGCCTACCTGAATCCCAACAACCTGGTCCTCACGAATATCTTGTATACTACGGATGCGTTGGACGACTATCGTGAGAAATTGGAGAGTCTCCCCGGGTATGTGGCCATGTTCCAGGCAGAGCCATCGCTGCGTATCCAGATGGGTTTCAAGGAACGCATGAAGATGCCTCCCGAAGAACTGGAGACCCTGACTCGACTGGTGCTCCGTTGGGAGGAAGAAACGCGGAATGCCCAGGAAGATAAGCAGCTGCTTTCGGAACTCTTCCTCATGCAAGTCATCTTATTCTGCGTAAAACGCTTCGGAAACAGCTCCAAGAAGGACGACTCGCGGAATCTCCTGCTCTTTAGCAAAATGCAGAAGTTCATCAACGAGCATTATCAGGATGACCTCAGCCGCGATGATATCATCGCCCAGTCCGCAATCTCCGCAGGGACGGCCACCAAGCTCTTCCAGCAATACCTTAGCCAAAGCCCCATGCAGTATCTCATGAATGTTAGGCTGGACCACGCCTGTCATCTCCTCCGGGAAACCACAGACTCCATCACCTCAATCGCATTCGAATGCGGCTTCCAGGACAGCAATTACTTCTCCAGCCAATTCCATAAAAATATCGGCATGACACCACGGGAATACCGGAGGAAATAATGCTTAATGCTTGATGCTTAATGCTTAATTGTTTATAAGGAAGGGGGAGGGGTCCCCCTTGCCCCCTCTTGTTCAATTCAGAATTCGGAATTTTAAGTGACTGCCTTCCGAATTACGCATTAGTTATGGTCTTTCGGAAGGCGGTGGGTGACATCTTGTATTGTTTTGTGAAGCGCTGGGTGAAATAGCATGGTTCGCAGAAGCCACATCGTGCGGAAATCTCTTTTGCGGTGAGTGTGGTCTCTCGGAGCATTTCCCTGGCCTTTTCCAAGCGGAAGTGCAGAAGGTATTCCCGTGGTGTTTTTCCCGTGGCGCGTCGGAAATCCAGGGTGAAGAATTTCGGAGACTTGCCATAGCGTTTGGCTAATTCTGTACAGAAAATCGGCTCTCCAAAGTGCGTATCGATATATTTCAGGGTTTCCGCCATCCGCATCAACTCATTTTCCGTATCCTTGTTCAGGTCGGAATAGAAACGACAGAGTTGTGCCAGAAAACACCGCAGGAGTGACCACATGATGGTCAGGTAATGGGGACCGCGGTTGTAATTCTCCTTGGTCATCAACTGCCAATAATCGACTAGAATCTGGAGGTCATCCTCGGAAAGACGCAGGTGGTATTGAAAGTTGTGGTGCTTCCGAAAACGCGGCTCCAAATCCAGAAAACACCGCAGGGCGGGCTCCGTCAAGAGCTCCGGAAAGGACTGTAACACCTCAGTGTTTCGCAACAATATGTTGTAGACCAACATGCTCTTAGGGGGATAATACCGATGCACGCATCCCTGGGGTATCAGAAAGACATCACCACGCTGGATGGGAAATTCCTCCGTGGGAGTGGCGTAATAACCACTGCCGTCCGCTATGATCGCTATCTCTAGAAAGTCGTGTGTATGAAGCACAAGCGATTTCTCACTGTAAAAGTCACGGGAGGTGTTGATGGGACAATCCTCACGGGCAGGCAAAAATACACCCGGGGTATTCCATTGATAGAATGGGATGACGGTATCGGACATTTTTTATGCTTAATGCTTAATGTGGGAGGGGGAGGTATCCCCCTTGCCCCCTCTTGTTCAATTCGGAATTCGGAAATGATAAGATGCTTGGGTAGGTAGGAGGGACCGGAGGTCCCCGTAGGTGCGGCCCCTCGGGTAGCGAGGCGCCGCAGGCGCGGTTCAAGAAGAATATATCCCCAAAAGAACAGAAAAACTAAAGTTTTTTCGGGAAAACTATATTTTTCTATGCTAAAAGTTTAGTATAATAATAGATGAGGCGTAAATCATTCCTCCGTCTTGTTTTGTTTTTCACCAATCCAAAATCACTCCCTACCATCATGAAAAAGTCTTTCACTCTCATTGAATTGTTGGTGGTCATCGCCATCATCGCCATTCTGGCCGCCATGTTGTTGCCCGCGCTTTCCAAGGCTCGTGAGAAGGCCCGCGCCATCTCCTGCACCAACAACCTGAAACAGATTGCCCTGGGTAATTTGCTCTACGCCAACGATGAAGACGACTATCTACCTCCCACTGCATATCAGACCGGCGAGACAGGTGCTGGTCCCGGCCTCTATGGTGGCTGGATTATCAACGCGACTGCCTATTTCTGGTTTACCCTGAATCCCATGATTCCTGGCGCGCCCATGACGGGTAGCACCTGGTATTCCAAGGATCCCGCTGCCTGGAACAATGGCGCGGACCAGTCCAGCTGGCACAAGATTCTCCTGTGCCCCTCCTGCAACTCCGCTGACCGCCTGGATGGTAACATCGGTTATCAGGCCAGCATCGGTCTGGGACACTCCCTCCGCGCACAGTCTTCCGATGGCGATTGGTTCACGGAAGTCACCAACGGCAAGAAGACCGCTACCTGGCACCGCGTCAGCAGCCTCACAGTCGCCTCTCTCCACGTCAATGTGGTGGATGGCACCAAGAACCACGTCCAACTCGGTAGTGACAGCGTGATGAATTCCGCTTGGCAGCCCATGGTTCTGTTCCTGCCCAAGTGGGGACGCCGCGCCGCTAACTACTTCCGTCATAGCAATATGATGAATGCCTGCTTCTCGGATGGCCATGCGGAGACAATTTCCATGGCAAAAGCCAAGACCACCAGCACCAAATACAGCGGCTATTACAACCTGACCACAGATTACTACTGGTATCCCGGACAGGATATGCCCGGCGGCGAACAGCGCTAAACTATGCCTAGGAAGCCTAGGTAGCCTAGGGAGTAGCGACGGCGTCCCCGCCGTCGAAGTAACCTAGGTAGCCTAGGTAGCCTAGGTAG
>DCIO01000078.1 GCA_002315885.1 Lentisphaeria bacterium UBA1724 | reverse complement strand
TGGGCATACCCCCCAGCCCCAACTAGACTAAAACGCTTCATGATAAATACTCCATTATTTGTTGGTTGCTTCTAGATACAGTCAGAGGAGTACGCGATTCTCCCAATGGTGTAAGAGATTCGATCACAACGCGCTGTTTCCCCCCTCTAAAATTTCTGCCGATTATTCCTTCAGTTTGGCGGAGACTTCCTTGAAGATATCGAGCATCTTTTCCTCGTAGATGGTGTCCAGCACTGGCGGTTCGAAGTTCAGCACCGCCTCGTATTCCTGGCTGGCGTCGTTGATCAGCTGAAGGAGTCCCGTGCCGGTCTTGACGGTATTGTAGGTGTTCTGTGCCACCGCGATTTTGCTTTCGATCTTTTTCTGGGATTGGATCAGCTCGTCTTTCTTCGTCAGGAGAATACGATTGCAGGTATCTGCGACGCGGATGGTGTTATCATTGATGCGGATATTCGCCTCGAGTCCGGCGCGTTCATTGGGATTTGCCTCCATGAGCCGTTGTGCATCCTCCTGGTTCTTGACTGCCTCGGCCCGCAGTTTCTGCAATTTCGGCAGGTAATTCTCGGAGATGTTTTTCATTGCGACCTGATGGGCTTCATCCCAGGCCATCAGCAATACGAGATAGATGCCAGTGTATTGCTCAATCTGGGAGGCGTTCCCGGAACCGCTGCGCTCCATTTGCTGCTTGATGGCAAATTGTATCTGCTTGAGAACATTGGCGGTGTTGATGAGCTGGAGGACATTCTCGCCTTCGGCAGAAACAATGAGGTAATCCAAGTAATTCTTGTCGATGATTTCACCGTAGCGGTTCAAATCCTGGCGCAATTCCATGGCGTTGATCTTGATGGCGCGTTCGTATTCGCCGTTTCGCTGGGTGAGGTCGGCAATCTTCTTGTCGCATTTGTCGCGTGTCATGGCAAAGGGATTCGAAGACTCGTTGGGATAGCCCAGGCGGTTGGCACTCAAGTCGTTAATCTCTGCCTGATTGGCGGCGATCTTCTTCTGGTAATTCTTGATTTCATCGAATTTCTTCAACCCCGCGTCAGTGGCGATGATTTCGAATGCCTCTCGCGCGAAGGATTTCGTGTGTCGCTTGAAGAAGGTGTCGTCCTTTCCTGCCACCACATCGGGGTATTCCTGGCGCAAATCCGAGAGGCTCTTCCAGCATTTGCCAAAGGCCTCGCCGTCAATATCGTAGGCGAGGCGTTCTTCTGGGGTAGAGGGCACGACCTGGGATGCGGGCTGGACGGACTCCGTGAGGATGCAACCCGTCAGGGACAACGCGACAACAGCGAAAAGGCAGAGGAATTTTTTCATGATGGTGAATGGAAAATAGGTGTATGACGAAGCGGTCATCGGCAGGAGGAATGATGGTCTAGAATCGAATGTCGAGCGATTTCTGCATCTCTCTTGAGCTGAATGCAAAGTGGAGCCTGTATTCGCCTGGAGTGCGTGTCCACTGGCGTGTCACGGGATGGAAATACTGCCATGCGCGGGGAGTGAGTTCGAAAGTCAGGGTTTCCGTGGCACCAGGGGCGAGTTCGGAGGTCTTTGCAAATTCACGGAGTTCCCGGATGGGCCGAATGACCTCTGCGGTCTTCGGTGCTTCCACATAGAGCTGCACCACGCATTTCCCAGAACGGTTGCCCGTATTGGTAACCTTGCAGGAGCAGGTGAGGTTGCCGTCTTCATTCTGGGATACGAGAGTGGGTTCGGATACCTCAAATGTGGTGTAGCTCAGACCGTGTCCAAAGGGGAAAAGTGGCTCTATGCCGAAGTAGTCATAATGACGATAGCCAACTAGGACGCCTTCCTTGTAGTTGCAGACCTCTTCCTGGTAGTCGCCATTGCGCCCCGTCGGTGTATCTCCGTAGCTCTTCGGGAAGGTGACGGGGAGTTTGCCAGAGGGATTCACATCGCCGAAGAGGATTCTCGCAATGGCGTGTCCGCCCTCCTGTCCTGCATACCACATCTGCATAATGGCGGGGACCTGGTCAATCCAGGGCATTTCCACGGGAGAACCACCCACCATCACCACTGCGAGCTTCTGGTTGACTTCCGCCAAGGCCTCGATCAGCTCGTTCTGCCCATCGGGCAATCTCAAGTCCTTGCGGTCCGAGCCTTCCGAGTCGTAGGTATGGCTCAAGCCTCCGAAGAACAAAACCGCATCGGCCTCTTCCGCCACCTTCAGCAAAGCGGCGTTGTCCGCACGGTTGGAGGCTTGTCCGACGGCGCGGATTTCTGCGGTCAGTTTCACGGGAAAGACGGGTAGGTCCACATAGATTCTGATGGGAATCATCAGGTGGTATGTCTCTCCCGCCTGAAGCGTCCGCACCACGCTGCCGGTAACATCGTCTTCGCTCTTGCAGATTTCAATCCAATTGACGGGGGGAACCGCCAGGCAACACTGGGAATTTCCCTGTAGATAGAAGGTCCAGTCTGCGGTTTCCTTGGGGGTGAGATACCCTTCCAGCAACACGCCGTAGTCTTTCCCCTTCAAGGATTCGGGGAGCATCTCGGGATTGAATTCCGGGGAAGTCATGGGAAGGACGCAGACGGGCTCACCCTTCCGCCAATGGTTGTCGTAGATCTTGCAAAGCCAGCCACGGGTGCCGGCGCCTTCATCCGTCAATCCCATGAGTTCGTTGGGAATGCGCTCGCCGCCCGCACTGCTGGAAGGATAGCCGCGGAAATACTGGATTTCCACGCCCGTGTCCTTCAGGAGTCCCTTCAGGCCCTCCAGGGGTGTGACCTCATAACGGCATTTGATGGCGGAGGACTGACCGCCGTAGTGGTGCTTTCTCGTGGCATTGTCACCCACCACCAGGAGTTTCTTGAGCTTGGATTTGTCCAGCGGCAGAAGCTGATGGTCGTTCTTCAGCAACACTGCGGCTTCCTCCGCAATCTCCTGGGCATAACGGCAGTTCCTCGGGGTATTCCGTTCGCCGGCGGGACGGACTTTGTCGCCCAATAGTCCGAGCTCGAACATCACGCGGAGGATGCGGCGGACCTTGTCGTCCACCACCGCCACGTCAATGGAGCCCTCCTGGAGAGCTTTTTCAAAATCGTCCGCCAGGTAATACTCGTTCCAGGGGCGGTACGTCCCCATCTCGATCTCCATTCCGCCCCGGGCGGCTTCCAGGGTGTCGTGGACGCCATTCCAATCGGATACCACGGCATACTGGAAGCCCCAATCCCCCTTGAGGACGCCATTGAGAAGGCGGTCGTTCTGGCAGCAATACTGGCCGTTGTAGCGGTTGTATGCACCCATCAGAGTAAGAGCCCCGCCTTCCTTGACGGCCATCTCAAAGGCAGGGAGATAGATCTCCCGAAGAGTGCGTTCGTCGCATCGGGCATCCACGGTGGTGCGGCACATCTCCTGTGAGTTCAAGGCGAAGTGCTTGACGCAGGCGGCGGTGCCATTTTCCTGGATATTGCGGATTTCCACGGAGGACAGTTTCCCTGCCAGAAGCGGATCTTCGCTGAAATACTCGAAATTGCGCCCGCAGAGTGGTGTGCGGACGATGTTGATGCCGGGCCCCAGGATGATGTCCTTGCGGCGCTCCCGGGCTTCGGAGCCAAGGACTGTTCCGAATTTGGCTGCGCACTGGCGGTTCCAGGTGGAAGCCAGGGCGGATGCTGGTGGCAGATAGGTGGAGTAGTCGGCATCACCGCCTACCGCATCCCAGGAATCCGCGCAGATTTCCTCACGGACTCCATGAGGGCCATCCGACATGGATATCGCAGGGATGCCCAGACGCTCCACGCCTCCTGCGGAGAATTTCGTCGTCGCATGGCAACAGACGACCTTCTCGTGAAGCGTCATCTTGGAAAGCAGTTCTTCTATCGCCTTTTCCGTATCCATATTCCGCGGTGCCAGGTGAAGGTTCGTAGTCCCTTCTGTTCAGTGTGAGCCCTTTAGGGCGAAGGGCCTCCAGGTTAAGGTTCGTAGTCCCTTCTGTTCAGTGTGAGTCCTTTAGGGCGAAGAATT
Organism: Lentisphaeria bacterium UBA1724; assembly: GCA_002315885.1. Classification (GTDB taxonomy): domain Bacteria; phylum Verrucomicrobiota; class Lentisphaeria; order Oligosphaerales; family Oligosphaeraceae; genus UBA1724. Next base: position 24,206 of record DCIO01000078.1, on the reverse strand, counting down.
AGAAGCCATTCTGGGCCAGATAGGCCTTCAGTTCACCGATATCGACCATGTGGAAGTGGAAGACCGATGCCGCCAGCAGAATTTCCGCGCCGGCCTGGGCGGCTTCCAGGAAGTGCTCCATCTTGCCAGCGCCGCCAGAGGCAACAATCTTGGCATTGCAGGCCTGAGCCATCGCCTTGATGACGGGAAGGTCATAGCCAGTCCGGGCACCATCACCCGCCTTGCTCGTCGGCAGAATCACCTTGACGCCATAGCCATCCACGCGTTTCGCCCACTCGACCGCATCGGCGCCAGTCGCAGTGCGTCCGCCGTCGATATAGACTTCGTAGCCAGAGGGCAGGGCGGGATTCACATCCACGTCAATGGCCACCGTTAGTGCGTCAACGCCGAATTCCTTGATGATGCCGGGAATGAGTTCGGGATTGCGGAATGCCGCGCTGCTGACGGAGACCTTGTTGGCGCCAGCACGGAGGACTTCTCCAGCGCTCTTGACGTCATGGATGCCACCGCCCACAGTGAAGGGCACGGTGCATGCCTCGGAGGTGCGTTTTACCACCTCCAGGAGCGTCCCGCGATTCTCGACAGTCGCGGTGATGTCCAGCATGGCGAGTTCGTCTGCGCCGGCTTTGCAGTATGCCTGGGCACAGGCGACGGGATCTCCTGCATCAGCGATATCCACAAAATGAACGCCTTTGACAACGCGGCCATTCTGCATATCCAGGCAGGGCATGATGATTGGTTTGGTCATGAAAAAAACTCCTTTACGGGTGTCTGGCGGGGGCCGTATTTCCTGACAGGGCGATGCCCGTCAAGAAAATCAAAAGCCCCCGCCCTTTGACGGGGCCGCCCTTCATTACGGTCAGGGCAGACGGGCATCGCCCTTCATTACGGTCAGGGCAGACGGGCATCGCCCGTCATTACGGTCAGTCTTGTGCACCGCGATTTTGTCGCGGTGAGATGTGAACGAAAATCAACTGGGATTAATGTAAATCAATACAAGAATGCTGGGTAATTTTTTGAGGGAAACTTGGGCCGTTTTTTTGTTATTTTTTGTGGGAAGTCTCTGGTTTGTCCAGGAAAAGCATTCTGGCATCATGGGGGAAATAGGTGAGGGTATATATTTGTCAGGTTGCGATTATTTTGTGCAAAGGTAAATTTTGTTTAGGAGAATCAATGGAGAATCAATGGCAAGGGAAGCGAGTCGCGTTTTTAGGCGATTCGATTACGGATGCGATACATGTTGGCACGACGAAGAACTACTGGCAGTATCTGCAGGAGTATCTGGGGGTGGTGCCCATGGTCTATGGCATCAACGGCCAGCAGTGGGCGCAGATCTTGCCTCAGGCAGAGAAGCTGTATTCCGAGAAGGGTATGGAGGTGGATGCCATCTGCATCTTTGCCGGCACGAACGACTTCAATGGAGCCGTGCCATTGGGCGAATGGTGGCAGTATGCCCAGGCCGAGGCAAATTACTGTGGCAGGGTGCTGACGGTGCGACGACGGACCCCGAATATGGACCCGACGACGTTACGGGGACGCATCAATATCGCCATGTCCTACATCAAGAAGACTTTCCCTGTTCAGCAGGTATTTCTCTTGACCCCAATCCATCGCGGTTTCGCTACCTTCAGTGACGTAAATGTCCAGCCTGACGAGACCTTTCCCAATCGAATCGGTTTATACATTGACGAATATGTGCAGGTGCTGAAGGAGGCTGGGACACATTGGGCGGTGCCAGTCATCGATCTCAATTCCGTGAGCGGCCTCTATCCATTGACTCCAGAACACAAGCGGTTCTTCCATCTGGAGGACACGGATATGCTCCATCCCAATGCGGAGGGACATCGTCGCATCGCATTGGCCATGATGTATCAAATGCTGGCCTTGCCCGCGGATTTCAGGTAAGGTCCTGCCAGGATAGGAAGAGACTATGACTCCAGAGATCGCCATCCGTAATGCCACAGTGGAGGACGTGCCATTCATCAAGGCATGCATCCACGAATTGGCGGAATACGAACACGCCGCAGACGAAGACCACTCCACGGAAGAGCTGCTTCGGGAGAACATCTTCGTGAAGGGTTTCGCCAAAGTCCTGATTGCAGAATGCGATGGCCAACCCGCGGGCTTCGCTTTGTGGTTCAATAACTTCTCTACCTGGCTGGGGAGACCCGGCATCTACCTGGAAGACCTCTATGTCCGACCGCAATTCCGGAAACGTGGTTTAGGCAAGGCGCTCCTGAAACACCTGGCCGCCCTGGCAGTCCAAAATGGCTGGGGACGCGTGGAATGGTGGTGCCTGAAATGGAACAAGCCCAGCCTGGATTTCTACGAATCATTGGGCGCACGGCAGATGGACGAATGGATGCCGCTGCGTGTATCCGGCGACAACCTGGATAACCTAGGAAAATAACTTTAGATATTTTGAACAAGAAGAGACTGCCTGGCGAAATCACAAAAAAAGCCTCAACTTGTTTGAGTTGAGGCGAATAGTGTTGGTAGCCCAAGGCAGGATCGAACTGCCGACAACCTGCTTAGAAGGCAGGTGCTCTATCCAACTGAGCTATTGGGCCACCGAATTTTGTAATGTATATAAAAATAAACCCTGAAGTCAGGTTTTCAAGTAGGGGCGTGGTGCGACAGAGTGTCGCAAGTGGATTTTGTCTTTCAGGGTATTCATTTGGCATGTCCTTTGCTAGAGTCCTTTTGTTTTAACCTGAAACAAAGGAGGTATGAAGTATGAACTTTAATCAATTCACTGTGAAATCCCGTGAGGCTTTGAGCACTGCCCAGCAGACTGCGGGGAAATTCCATCATCAGGAATTGCAGGGGCTCCATCTTCTCTATGGTATGCTGGAGGATGAGGGCGGTCTGGCGCAGTCGATTCTGGGGCGGATGAATGTGGAAGTCAAGTCGCTGAAGTCGTCGGTGGAATCCGAGATGGCGAAGATGCCGCATGTTGACGGCAGCAATGTCCAGGTGTATCTGGGCAGTGAGATGAATGACGTCCTGAGCAAGGCGGACAAGTTCCGTGAGGATTTCAAGGACGAGTTTGTGAGCATCGAGCACCTGCTGTTGGGGTTGAGTGCGGTGGACGGCGGTGCGAAGAAGCTGTTGTCGAGCCGTGGTGTCAGTGAATCCGGGTTGTTGGTATCGATCAAGGAGGTGCGTGGCAACCAGCGTGTGACCAGCGAGGATCCCGAGGCGACTTACGAGGCATTGAGCAAATACGGCCGTGACTTGACCCAGGCGGCCCGTCAGGGCAAGCTGGATCCCGTGATTGGTCGTGACGAGGAGATTCGTCGTGTGGTGCAGATTCTGTCCCGTCGTACGAAGAACAACCCCGTGTTGATTGGCGAGCCCGGCGTGGGTAAGACCGCGATTGTGGAGGGCCTTGCGAACCGAATTGTTCAAGGGGATGTGCCCGAGGGCTTGAAGAACCGCAAATTGATTGCGCTGGACATGGGTGCACTGGTGGCGGGTGCCAAATACCGCGGCGAATTCGAAGAGCGTCTGAAGGCGGTCTTGAATGAAGTCACCAAGTCGGATGGGCAGATCATCCTCTTCATTGACGAATTGCACACCGTGGTGGGCGCTGGCGGCGGCGAGGGCTCCATGGATGCCGGAAATATCTTGAAGCCCATGTTGGCCCGCGGCGAACTCCACTGCATCGGCGCCACCACTCTGAACGAATACCGCAAATACATCGAGAAGGACGCGGCATTGGAGCGCCGTTTCCAGACGGTGCTGGTGCAGCCCCCCAGCGTGGAGGACACTATCTCCATCCTGCGTGGCTTGCGGGAGCGCTACGAACTCCATCACGGCGTCACCATCCGGGACTCCGCGCTGGTTTCCGCCGCGGTTCTGGCAGACCGATACATCACCGACCGCTTCCTGCCGGACAAGGCCATCGACCTGGTGGATGAGGCCGCCGCGTGTCTCCGCACCGAAATCGACTCCCGTCCCACCGCATTGGACGAATTGCTGCGTCGTCGGACCCAGCTGGAGATTGAGCGCACGGGTCTTTCCAAGGAGAAGGACGACGCATCCCGAGAGCGCCTGGAGCGTGTGGAGAGCGAGTTGTCGGAAGTCCGTGAGAAAGCCGCCGCGTTGGAGAAGCGCTGGGAAGAGGAGAAGCAATCCATTGCGGATTTGCGCCAGGTGAAAGAAGCCCTGGAGTTGGCGAATCGTCAGGTGGAGGACGCCATCCGGAAGGGCGATTTGGAGACTGCGGGCAAGTTGCGCTACGGCACGATTCCTGGTTTGGAAGCCCAGAAGAAGGAACTGGAGGCGAAGAGCAAAACCGACGCCGAGGGTCCCGAGTCCAAGCTCCTCCGTGAGGTGGTGGACGAGAATGACGTGGCGGCCATCATCAGCCGCTGGACCCATATCCCTGTGGCGAAGTTGATGCAGGGCGAACGGGAGAAACTCCTGAAGCTCCCCGAGATTCTCCATGCGCGTGTGGTTGGGCAGGACGAGGCGGTGTCTGCGGTTTCCGAGGCCATCCAGCGTGCCCGTGCGGGGCTCCAGGATCCCAATCGTCCCATCGGCAGTTTCCTGTTCCTGGGCCCCACGGGCGTTGGCAAGACAGAGCTGGCCAAGACTCTGGCGGCCAATCTCTTCGATGACGAACGGGCGCTGATCCGCATCGACATGTCCGAATACATGGACAAGTTCAATGTCTCCCGGTTGGTGGGAGCGCCTCCGGGCTACGTGGGCTACGACGAAGGCGGTCAGCTGACGGAAGCCGTGAGGCGCCGTCCGTATAGCGTGGTGCTTTTCGATGAAATCGAGAAGGCGCACCCCGATGTCTTCAACATCCTGTTGCAGGTGTTGGATGACGGACGGTTGACGGATTCCCAGGGACGCGTGGTGGACTTCAAGAATACGGTCATCATCATGACCAGCAATATCGGTTCTGCCGAGATTGTGGAGGCCAAGGATGAGGATGCCGGGAAGGTCCGGGAGAAGGTGGTCTCTTTGCTGAAGGACTACTTCCGTCCCGAGTTCCTGAATCGTCTGGATGACATTGTGGTATTCCAGCGGTTGTCGGAGGAGAATCTGGCGGGGATTGTGGAACTCCAGTTGAAGGCGCTGCGGAAGCGCCTGGAGGATCTGCGCATCCATCTGAATGTCACCAGTGCGGCAATCGCGGCATTGGCCAAGGAGGGCTACGATCCGATCTACGGCGCGCGTCCGCTGAAGCGCGTGGTGATACATCGGTTGGAGAATCCGTTGTCGAAGATGCTGCTGGCGGGTGCCGTCAGGGAAGAGCAGGTCATCCAGGTGGATGCCCCCGCCGATGACAGCGGCGAATTCCTAATCACCGCGAAATAAGGGGCTTTCTTCGCCCTAATTTTCTTCGCCCTAAAGGGCTCACACAGGACAGAAGGGGTTGCGACCTTCTGTCCTTCGCGCTTTTTAGCGCGAGGGGGGAAAAACTTCCGTTCCGTGCGAGCGCTTTAGCGCGAGGTGCAGCGCGAGGGAGGAGCGCGAGTTTTTTTTATCCGGGCTAAATTATGAATTTTCCCAAAATATCTCCGCCCGTTGCAGTTAGCTTTTTCCTTTGAAATCCCCCGATGTGTAACATTTTCCGCAGTATAGCATTTGTGCTGGTTGCCTTTGCGCTGGCACTTCATGGATATGACATGGTTTTGTCCGACTTCACGTATGATGTGGAGGGCGGTCAGTTGGTCTTGTGTGGCCTTGCCAAGGATCGTGGGGAGGCATTGGCGTCGGAGCCGTCGCTGGTGATTCCCGACAGCTTCGATGTGGGGGGCGATGTCGCATTGGATGTGTCTGTTCTAGGGGATGGGCTTTTTGCGGATTTCACGAATCTTGTCTCCGTGGACTTGCCTGGGCGTCTATCCGTGATAGGCGGGCAGTGTTTCAGCGGCTGTAGTTCTTTGGCGCAGGTGTCCATTCCCGTCAGCGTGGTTTCCGTGGGGAACTGGGCTTTCGGCGGCTGTGCCGACGATTTGGCGGTCACCTTCCTGGGAGCCTATCCCACGGAGATGGATGACAATGCCTTCGGATATGGTACCACAGTGTGCTTTGACGATGCGCAGGCAGGGTGGGAGGACGCCATCTCCTCGGTGGAGTATTGCGATGTGCGCTATGTGCGGAGCTATGCTTTGGCGAATGGGCAGAGCAGCGAGATGACGCTGGACGGCGTGCCCTGCGTGGTCAAATGGTATCTGGATCAGGCGGGAACGGGCGCGGTCATCTACGGAATCTCTCTCAAGGAATCCGATGAGCCCACCAGCGTCAAGAAGCTGGAATTACCAAGTGCGCTTGGCGGGAAGCCACTGGTGGAGGTGGATTACTGCGCGTTGCAGGGGCTGCCTGTCTCGGAGAGCATCGTTGTCCCCGCAACCGTGAAGGCAATTCGCCCCTTCGGGGTGTCCTGCGACTACTATCCCAGCGGCTATCCCACAGGCCTGATGGTCTACTTCATGGCCGACATGCCGGCATTCTCGGGGACGTGCTTCTGCTACGATTCCCGTGTCAGAGTCCTTCCCCGCGGCGCGGGATGGTCGGCGTATGTGGGCGAGTACGACTACGAGTCGTCCTTCCATGGCTCCCGCGTGGTGGAGTATTTCTACAATCAGAACGCGCCACGCATCGTCCGAGCGGACAGCGTGTCCCGACACGATTTTTCGGAATCGGTCCGATTGGTTCTTGCGCCTGCCTCCGTGGTGAGTGGTCTGAACTACCGCTACGAATTGGGTGACGAGACCCCCGATGGCACCTCGCCACTCTTCCCAGGGGAGGGCATCACGCTAGGGGATACCGCCATCGTGCGCGTGGTGGGCTTTGGCGCCGATGGCGTGCGGGAGACGGAGACGGCCCGCGAGGCATTTGTACGGGTGGTGTCCACCGCGCCAACGTGGAGCGCCGGTGGCAAAGAGGGCGTCTTCGCCTATAGCCTCGAAGACGGCACGGCGTTCCAATTCACCAACGCCACGGCTTGGAACATCACCGATTCCGAGGCATACATTGGTAGCGACTCGCTGTGCGCCGCACCCGAAAAAGAGGACGGCTATGTCACACTTACGGGAGAGATTCCTGCGCCTGGCATCCTGACCTTCGCCTACAAGATGACCGGCGAAGAGAGCACGGGAAGCATATATGTGAATGGCTGTAGCCTGGCATTGAAGAACACGGCTGGCGAATGGAAACTATGCACGCTTTGCGTGAGCGGCGAGGGCACCGTCTGGCTGGACCTCAATGCACAGCTTTCCGAGGGCGGCGGCATCTTCCTGGATGGCTTCGCGTTCCAGACCATCGCGGTCTCGCCGTCCACAGAGGCGGAGCTCCTCTTCCCGCGCCAGGGCGGCAGCCAGGATTTCCCATTTGCCAGCGACTACAATTTCGTGCTGAGCTCCTCCCAGGATTGGCTGGTCCTGGAGGCGTCACCCGCGGGCGGCTACACAATCACCGCCAGCGAAAATACAGGCGGCATACGATATGCGCAGATTGTTGCGCGCTACAAAGAAATCGAAGTGAGCTATTCCGTGCGGCAGTATCCTGGCCCGGCGGATGGCTCGAAGTTCACCATCACTCCCCTGGATGAGGGGAATCCCGCCGCAGGAGTCTGCCTCTCCGCATACACAGGCTATGACAGCATCCTGGTCATTCCCGAAAAGGTCACCTACAATGAGACGGAGTGCCAGGTCACCGCCATCTCGAATCTGAACTACCGATGGTTCAGGGAGGTTACGCTTCCCGAAAGCATCACCCAGATCGGTGACAGCGCATTCGCCAATTGCAGCAATTTGACGACAGTGAACATCCCTGCGCGCGTGGAGCACATTGGAAACAGCGCCTTCTATGGTTGTAGCAGCCTGGAGGAGCTCACGCTGCCCGCAAACCTGACCACCTTCGGTAGCAGCGTCTTCTATTGCGCCTCCGCATTGAAGAAGGTCTTCTTCGACGGCCCCAATCCGAGCCTGGACAACTACTCCATCCGCAATGGCAATGTGGAACTCTATGTCTGGTCCCATCTGGAGGGCTGGGAAAATCGCATCGGTACCACCGCGGGCGGTTGCAAGACGGTCATCGATCGCTGGAGTTTGGGCGAATACAATGGGGATTTCGCCACCCTGACCAAGGATGGTGTCGTCTATCTGACGGGATACCGCGGTGACGAAAGCATTGTCACGCTGCCCGATACCGTCACGGTGATCGCACCCACTGCATTCCTGGACAACAAGACGGTGACGGAACTCAACATCCCCCCGTGCTACACGGAAATTCTCGGCGACGCCTTCGACGGCATGGACAATCTGCAGGCCGTGCGCTTCGACGGTGAATTCCCCCAGGTGGATGGAGAGCCCTTCAATGGCGCAGTCACCCTCTATGGCTACCGATGGGTGCCTGGGTGGGAGGAACTCTTCGGGCACACTGTCGCAGGATGCGGAAGCGTCCAGGAACGATTCTACTATGAAAGCGCGCCGACGTTCTCCCGCGGTGACAGGCAGGCGGGAAGCGCTTTCAGCGGCGAGCTGGCTCTTTCCATCGCCTGCGGAGAACTCCGTGATGGCGACACCCTGCGCTATGTGGTGGATGGCGTGTTGGATGGCAACGCCTCGCCATACACGGATCCTCTCGATTTGACTTCTTCCGCCTCTGTCCAAGCGGCGGTTTTTGACGCGGAGGGCAGGCAGGTCTCGCCTGCCACGTCGGTGAACTACACCCGCACGGGCGCCGGCGCGGGGTGGGAAATCCGCGACGCGGGGCACCTGGCATATTGGGACAGCGAGAATCCCTCGGAGATGGTCTTTTTCCACGATGGCTGGGGCATCCAGGCGAAGGGTGCCGCGTCCCAGGGCGGTTCGGCGGTTAGCGCCCAGGTGACCAGCACCGACGCGTCTTCCGCCATGACTCTGGAACTGGAAGGCCCTGGCGTCCTGTCGTTCCTGTGGAGGAGCTCCTGCCGAGAGGAGTGCTCCTTGGGTTTCAGCGTGGATGGCGTGTTGCAGGAGAGCATCTCGGGTGAGAGCGGCTGGCGTCGCGCAGGCTGCATCCTGTCGGATGATCGCCACACGTTGAGCTGGTGCTACAGCAAGGAGCGGAATTCCAGCGCCTACGCAGTGGATACCACGGAGAATCGGGGCTATCTGGACTGCCTGGTCTTCTCGCCAGGGGCGATGACAGTGCAGATTTCTCCCGAAAGCCGACTCCTGAAATGCGAAGGGGCAGAACGCAATCTGGTCGTATCCTCCGATGGTGGCGAATACCGTCTGACTTCTGTGGCTCCCTGGCTGGGACTCATGGCTGGCGCGGAGGAGGGCGCCTACACCCTCGAGGCCGCCGTAAATCCACTGGCGGATCCCCGGGAGGGCGCCGTGCTGCTCTCCCGTGGGCGGGCCGTCCTGCCATTGGTCTTCACCCAGTCGGCCCAGTCTGTGGCGGAGAAGTATTTCGTGTGGCGTCTTGATGACGAGGCATCGGAAGCCACGCTGGTGCAATACTGCGGCTTCAATCCCGATGTGGTCATTCCCGCGGCAATCACCCGCAACGAACAGACCTACCAGGTGACAGCCATTGGTGAAAACGCCTTCCAAAACGACGACCTGGTTACTTCGGTGGAAATTCCCGCGTCGGTGCGTTCGGTGGGAGATGTCGCCTTCGCCGAATGCCCCCAGCTGCGGCGTGTCATTTTCCTGGGGGAGGGCGATTGTGTCTTCGGAAAGAAAGTCTTCTATGATTGCGACGCGTTGTCCCAGGTCGTTCTGCCAGCGGGCACGAGCGCCATCGGTGCCAGCGCCTTCGAAAGCTGCGGCGCCCTGAAGCGGCTGGTCATGCCGGCGCAGGTCACCGCCATCGGCGACGGCGCATTCTACAGCTGCACCGCATTGCGAGAAATCCAGCTCTCCGAAACACTGGCCTCCATTGGCGACAATGCCTTCGGGAGATGTTCCAGGCTGACGGCGCTGGAATTGCCCGACTTTCTTCAGACCATCGGCAGCCAGGCATTCGAAAGGTGCACTTCCCTGAAGAGCCTGGAGATCCCCGCACTGGTCACCGCGGTCCCATACTCCATGTGCGGATATTGCACCGCGCTGACGGAAATCTCTCTCTCCGAAGCGCTTGTCGAAATCGACGCCAGCGCCTTCGAGGGCTGCTCGCTGCTGGAAAGCGTGGCAATCCCCGCTACGGTCATCCGCATCGAAAACAATGCCTTCTACGGCTGCAAAGCCCTGGAGACTGCCTCCTTCGCCGAGGGCTCCCTGCTGGAAAACCTGGGGGGCAATGCCTTCTACAACTGCAGTGCGTTGGAGTCGCTCCATCTGCTTAACGCCCTGCAGACACTGGGAGATAGCGCCTTTGCCAACTGCGTGGCATTGCGGGAGATGCAGCTCCCCGAAGGAGTCACCAAATTGGGCAACAGGTGCTTTGCGGGATGCAAGGCGCTTGGGCGTGTCCTGGTGGAGGGCACAAAGCCCGAGGCTGGCACGACCTCCTACAACTATTCCTTCCCCACCAACGCGGTGCTCTATGTCCATCCTGAAAAATCTGGCTGGGCGGAGATTCTGGCCAGCCAGACGAAGACTTTCAGCGGCGCTTCGGTGGTGCCCTACTACCAGCCTGTGCTTCCCGAGGAACTGAAGTCGCTGGTCTTGCAACCTGGCGCAGGAAACTCCGCTGTCATCGATTTCGTCTCCAATGGGGTGGCGACGATTGGCGTACGGACGTCTTCCTGGCTCAATGCCACCATCGATGGCTACGCCGTCACCATCACGGCCGATGTCAACGATACGGGGGCCGACCGTGTGGGCGAGGTGGTGCTGGTCATCCAGGGCGAGGAATTCGTGCTGACGACGGTGACACAGCGCTATGTCGACGAATTCACCTACAGCTACAACGACGGGGCTTTGACTGCCACGGTCACGGGCTACGCGGGCGAAGAGCAGACGCTGGTGATTCCCGCGACAACGGTCAAAGGCGGCACGACATACGCCGTCACTGCCATCGCGGAGAGTGCCTTCAGCGAAGACCCGGTCATTTGCGTGGTCATTCCGAATGGCATCCAGCGCGTGGGCGCCATGGCATTCCGCAACTGCGCACTGCTGGAGGAGGCGCGCTTCGGCGGGGTGCTGGATTCCATCGGCAACAACGCCTTTGATGCGTGCGTCAAGCTCACTTCCATCCAATGCGCCGCCAAGGAAATCGGCCAGCGGGCCTTCTATGGCTGCAAGACGCTCTCCGCCGTCGTACTGGAGGAGGGCACCGAAACCATCGGTCAGGAGGCCTTCACGGGGAGCTCCACCATGGCCATTGAAAGCCTGACCCTCCCCACATCCTTGCGCACCATTGGAAATAGCGCATTCTGTGGAAATTCCTCCCTGACGGCGTGTGTCTTCCCCGAGGGTCTCAAGAGCATCGGTGACTGCGCCTTCAAGAATTGTGGCGCCCTGACCGCCGTCGTCCTGCCCGCCTCCATTGACAGCCTGGGCACGGAGCTCTTCAGCGGATGCACCCGATTGCTGAGCGCCGACCTCTCTGAAATTGCCATATCGCAACTCCCCGAGAATTCCTTCTACAATTGCGTCAAGCTTGTGGATGTCCAACTGCCTTCAACCCTGGTCACCATCGGCGACTGCGCATTCTGCCTGTGCACCAAGCTGCAGGCTATCGGACTGCCCGAAGGCCTCAAGCAGATTGGCGACGATGCATTCAAAAATACCACGGTGCTTGCGGAACTTGCCCTGCCTTCCACCCTCGAGGCAGTAGGCAAGCGCGCTTTCATCTACAGCGGCTTGACGAGCCTTGCGGTGCCCGCCAAGCTGACCACCTGGGGCGAGGATGCCTTCGCATATTCCAGCAAACTCCAGGCCCTGACGGTGGCGGAGGGCGTTACCACCATCGGCGAGGGCGCTTTCTACTACTGCTCTGCTTTGACGGATGTCCAGCTCCCGAACACGTTGATTGCCCTGGGGGAGGAGTGTTTCGCCAACAGCGGATTGACCGAAATCGCCATCCCCGCAAATGTCACGTCAATTCCCGCGTATGCCTTCGAACACTGCAGCCAGTTGCGCGTCGTTGGGATGCACGAGGACGTGTTATCTATCGGTGACTACGCCTTCAATGGCTGCAGTGCACTGGAGGCAATTGCTCTGGAGGATGTGACCGTCATCGGTGAAAGCGCCTTCAATGGCTGCGAGTCGCTGGCGTCTGTGGAATTCGCCCCCACTCTGGTTTCCATCGGGACATACGCCTTCAGCAATACCGCACTGACCGAAATCGCGCTGCCCGCCACGCTGACATCTGCCAGTGGCGCCTTCAAGAACTGTACCACCCTGCGAAAAGTCCGCTTCGCATACGGAATCCCCACGATCTCCAGCGATTGCTTCTACGGATGTTCGGCCCTGGCGGATGTGGTGATCTCCGCCACGGTGACCAAAATCAGCGCAAATGCCTTCAAGAATTGCTCCGCGCTGGAGTTCATTCTCTTCGATGGACCCATGCCACAATTCCAGGACCAGGTCTTCGACAACGTGACCACCGTTCAGGCATTCGCGTCACGGGACGGCTATGGCTGGGAGGTGGGGACCAGCCCCGCTGGATGCAAGACGGTCATCGAACGACTCCTGGATACACCCAGCATCTCACGCGTGGATGGCGTGGAATCCACGACCTTCCGGAATGCAGTCCAGATTCGTATTGAGGCCGAGCAGGAGGACGCGGAAAAGGGCGAAATCCGCTACGAACTGAATGGCGAGGTGACCTCGGAAAGCCAAATCTACACCGCGCCATTTACGCTGGAGTGGACAACCACCGTCCGCGCCGCCATCTTTGCCGAGGGCCAGCGCATCAGCAATGTCGCTGTGGCCACATACGAGATGAATTTGGGCGATGTGTGGAGCTATGACGGGGAGGAGACTTTCACCTACGAAAGCGTGGATGGAAACACCTACTGCCTGAACAACCTGGTGGCCGACAAACGCTGGACTCTGCAGAATGAGGTGACCTACAATGCCAGTAGTTGCCTCGCCGCTTCCAATGCGGGGGCGAAGCTCTCCATGGAGGTGGAGGGGCAGGGCATCCTCTCCTTCGCATGGTATACCGCGGAGGAATACTACAACATGCCGAGGCTGGCGGTGACCGTGGATGAGGACGAAGCGGTGGTCTTCAATGCCACCGCGGAAAAGAGCTGGCAGCGCGTCTCCGTGCCGATTACTACGGCAGGAGAACATACTGTCACATGGGAATTGCTGAACGAAACCGAGATGGTCTGCCTGGATGCCATCGCCTGGAACCAGGCATCGGTGACGCTGGTGGAAGGCGACCTCCAATTGGATGGAAGCGCGGGCAACCGCACCCTCCACTTGCAGGCGTCCCACCCCTGGAGTGTTGAGATCCTGGGAGAGAATACCTCGTGGCTGACGCTGGAGAGCCCGCTGGAAACCACCGAAGGCGAGGGCGAGGTCCTTCTGGCTGTCCAGGTCAACCGTACCAGCGGCGTCCGCCGCGCCGTTCTGCGGGTGGTGCTGCATGACGCGCTTTTCGGCGATGTGCCAGTCTTCCAGGAAATGGAGATTTCCCAGTCCCCCATCGAACTGCCCTTCGGCGTTGCGGTCGAACCCGCTGGAGCTGCCGTGGTGACGTGGAATGGCGTGGCAATCACCGAGCTCGTTCAGGCGCCGATTTACAGCTGGATAACCGTAAAGGTCATTCCAGCGGAGGGATATGCGGTTAGCAAATGGGATGGCGATTCCCGGAATTCCCTGGAGTTCGCTTTCCAGGTCCGTGATGATTCGGAGAATGCGGAAATCAACATGCATACTCTGACCCTCCAGGAGTCGGTGGACCTGATTCTGTCCAAGCCCGAGGGATGCCGCGGGGTCTCCATCAGCGGCTTTGAAGCCCCATACGTCTTTGCGCCAGGGGCGGTGATCACGCTGAATGCCGATGTGTTTGATGGCTATCGGCTGACGGGCTGGAGCCTGGATGGCGAACCACTGCAACTTTCCAGCGGTAATTCCCTGACGGTGACCCGCGAGATGTCTGGCAAGGAGCTGTCACCCGTGGTGGAGAAGGTCATGGAGGTGACTGTGAAATGCCTCTACGTGGACGAGGAGGGCGCGCTGAAGGCGATTGTCAATGGGGATGCGCTGGCATCCCAGGAGGGCGCGGGCGTGGTCTCGGCGGAATCTGGCAGGACCCGCCTGTCCCTGACGACGCGCAGCGGTTACCTCCTGCGTGGCTGGAATCTCGCCGAGTCCCTGGAGGGCGTGGTCACCAGCAAGGAATATGATCTGGTGTTCGACTGGCAGAAGAGCCATCGGGTCACTGTCTACGCGATTCTGGATATGACCACGGTGCTGAAGATTGCCAATGATGACTCCACGAGAGGCAGTTATGCGGTTTTCGTGGATGACCGGGAACTCTCTCTCGCATCCCACGATTTCGCCCATGGCGTGGAGCTTGCCTTGGGGAGCCGCGTGGCAATCCAGGCATTGCCGAAGCAAGGCAACCGTCTGAGGCAGTGGCGCTATGCCCAGGGCGCGGACCAGTCGTCCTACGTCACTTCCATCGCGAATCCCCTGGAATTGACGCTGAAGAGCGGTATGAACGCCGTGGCGCTCTTCTATGAGCCAGTGGCGGGATTCTCCCTGGAACTCCGAAGCGAAATTCCCGCGGGCGCCGTCATCGCCGCTTTCGAAAATGGCAACAAGCTCTTCGAGGGGGCGGGGACGGGCGTGGCCTCGCTGGATTCCGTCATCGCATTCAAGGCGGTGGTTCCTCCCCGCTACGTGGTCCGATGGTATCGCGGCGTGGAATCGCTCGCCCAGGGCAGCGAAATCACCGCCAGCCTAGATTCCAATGCATTGAAGAATGCCTTCGCGGTGGAATTCGTGCCCACCTATCTGGTGCAGACGGCGGTGGAGCCCGTGGTGGCAGGCGAATGCTCCTTTGTCTCCCGGGAATTTCCCCTGGGAAGCGATGCACAGGTGGCGTTGACAGAAAAGCCCTACTGGGAACTGGAACGATGGAGTGATGGGGAGAGCCTGGAGCTGACCCGGACCATCGCCTCGCCCCAGGAGCCTTGCACCATCCAGCTGACCGCGTATATGAAGCACTATGTCCAAATCAACTGCGTCATCGCAGGAGATGGGAATGGCGCCAAGTTCACGGGGGCGGGACGTGCTTACATCGGGTCTGGCTCGGAACCCTACGATGTGGAGGTGACGGTGATTCCCACGAAGGGCTACCGCTTTGTCTGCTGGAACGATGGCGGAGTGGATTCTGCCGACGCGGAGAATCCTGTCCGCAAGGTGCGTGTTTCCCATGACCTCAATGAGGTGACGCTTCAGGCGAAGGTGGTGAAGCAGCATAAGGTCACAGTCGGCATGGCCGAGGGCTCCCAGGAGTTTGGCACGGTGGATGGCGCGCTGGAAGGCGCCACGGTGGACCATGGAACCCAGGTCACCTTCTGCGCGCTGGCCGCCGAAGGCGCCAAGTTCATCCAGTGGTCCGACGGCAGCACCGAGGCGAAACGCACCCTGACAATCACCGAGGATACCACTTATCTGGCGACCTTCCGCTCCCGGAAACAGCGCGTCTCCGTCAGTGCCGAAATCGGCCAGGAGAGCCGTGGGCAGGCGGGTGTGGTCACCAAGCAGGGGCTCCTCTCCAACGGCGAACTGGAGGTGGGCAAGTGGTATGCCATCGCTGCGATTCCTGCCCCATACCACCGTTTCCAGCGCTGGTCCGATGGAAGCACCACCGCCGAACGCTCGGTGCGACTGGGAGACGATGGACTGGAATTGACCGCGTCCTTCGTACAGCAGGGCGCGCTGACCGTCATCCTGACAACCGACCCCGCCGAATATCCCGCCGCCGTGGGAGACCCGCAGATGGCATGGAGCGTAGACGGCGGAGAATTGCACGCTTCCGGCGAACAGGTGATGCTGGATACGGGACGGCATGCCGTCACATTCTCCGCCACCGACGTCTGGGGCAACCAGGGCACCGAACGGGTCAATGTCAAAGCCGGCGAAAATCTGGAAATCCAGCACGAATTCACACTGATTACCACTGGGAGCGTGGACGGCATCGTTACGCCACAGTCCATCACCACCCCCGTCTGGCGTATCCTGCCCGACGATAGCTTCGAGGGCACGGATTGGCTGAAGACCAATACCCGCGTAAAGAATGTCCCCCAGGGCGACCACGTGGTCTCCTTCGACGATGTCCAGGGGTGGATCAAGCCCGCCGACCGCACCATCACGGTGACGGCAGGGAAGGTGGTCTCCTTCAGCGACAGCTATACGGAAATCGTTCCCGGCGTGGAATTGCTGTTGGATCCCATGGATGTCTCCGAGGGCGCGGGGACCAATGCGGTGGTGGGCACTCTCCAGCGCGTGGAGTATCCCGACAATCCCGTGAATTTAAAGAAGTCCCTGACGGTGATTCTGGAGGCCTCCGAGAAGAACCGCGTGCTCTTCCCCGCAAAGTCCGTCACCATCCCCGCGGGAAAGATGTCAGTCCAATTCCCCATTGGGGTGGTGGACAACGCGATTGTGGAGGACTTCATCGAGATGGGGGAGGGCGGCGACTCCATCGGGCGCGGCACCAGCGTGCGCATCACTGGCACCGTCCAGATGAGCGCGGGATGCAACTGCTCTGGAAAGACCATCACCTTCGCGGACGAGCCCATTGAGGCAGTGCTGAACATCCTGGATGATGACAGCCCCGCGCTGGCGGTGGTTGCCAACAAGTCCACGCTGTCGGAGAGCGCCGAGCCCTTTGCCAATGCGCTGACTATCCGCCGAAACGAGGAGGCGCCTGGCGCCGCAGTGGAGGTCCTGCTCTCGGTGCTCATCAACTCCGTGCAGGATGACGGCACGGAGATGGAACTCTGGAAGGAGGGACAGCCTCTGCCGAAGAATGCCGACGGCTGCTATCTGGTGACCATCCCCGCAGGAGAGGCCTCCGTGGACGTGGATGTGCTGGTCAAGTTGGACCAGGTGGAGGAAGCGGGCATCCAGATGGTCTCCGTCTATGCGGACAGCGCGACGGCGGAGTACACTTCGGGCTCTGCCTGGATGATGATCAACGACCAGAGTTTCCCTGACTACACGGTCTCCGAGGTGCTGGCACCCGTGGCGCTGGTCAGCGAAACGGAACACACCTTGCACTTCACCGTGACGAATGCGGGAAATGTGCCGATTCCAAAGGGCGTCTCCTGCGAAGTTACGGTCGCCATCGGCACAAACTGCCAATTCGAGGAGGATTCCCTCCAGCTGCCTGTGGAGGACGTGACTGCAGGACAGGTCGGCGACAACTTCTCCTTCGTCTTCGAAGAGGAAGTCCCCGTGGGAGGAAGCTACCATGTGGAACTGCTGTTGGGGAAGGTGGAACGCGCCCCAGGCGATGGCTGGCGGCTCGGCGTCAAAGTCAATCCGTCCAACGCCCTCCGTGAATTGAATACGCTGAACAACGAGTGCTGGAGCGCGCCCTTCCATATCGGCTGCGGCTATCTCTCCAAGCTGGATGCCCTGCCAGTCAAGTGTTCCATCCTGCCCGATGGCTCCTTGCGACTGGCGGGAAAGACCCTCCTGGAAGAGGACACCGAGCTGCCCGCCCCCAACCGGAAGGTGGAGCTTTTCGCGGTGCTCAATGGCATCCGGATGGTGCTGGACGACCAGATCGTCTCCGACGAAAATGGCGATTTCGAATTCATCTACGATGCCGCATCCCGTGCCTGCGTGGGCCATGTGGGCGTGGGTGCCTGCTATCCCGGCGAAGAGGACGGCACCATCCAGTGCGCCTTCGATGTGCTGGGAATGAGCTGCCCAGGTAACTACGCCAGCCGCTATATGAAGTGGGATTTCACCGCGGGTGTGCCCCGCGAAGTGACGCTGACTCTGGTCAATCCAAACATCCTGCCACACGGCGAACTGGCATTTCAGATGGTGGATGCGCGGGATGACGTGCGGGTCGAGACCATCGCCCAGGAAAATACCGTCCCCGCAAACAGCAGAATGGAAATCACCTTGCGCATCACCGTGGACACCGCCACCAGCGGAAAGCTCTACGAACGCTGCGCCATCCGTGTCAGCGCCTCCGATGGCGTCAGCCTGGATGTGCCGGTCTTCTTCTACGCATATCCCCAGCACGCCAACCTGGTCTTCGATCCCGCCACCCTGGATTCCACCATGACCATGGGCGAGACCACGGATGTGGAGGTGACCCTCTTCAACAACGGCGTCCGCGAGACGGGCCCTATCAGCGTCTCCCTGCCTTCCAATTGCGCCTGGATGAGCTGCGTGGGCGGCACGGATCTCGCCTCCATCCCCGCAGGCGAATCCGCCACCATGCTGCTGCGCCTGAAGGCCTGCGCGGAGACCCCGCTGGGCAATCCCATCACGGGAAGCATCGCCTTCAATGCGGATTCCTTCAGCACCCCAGGGATGCTGCCGTTCACCTTTACCGCCACCGCGGAAGGCTCCGGAAAGGCAATCATCCAGACAGTGGACGAGGCGTTCTTCTACGAGGATCCCCCAAAGGCGCTGGCCGAGACTGAGGTGACCATCTCCAACCCCTACACGGGCGTGGTCTATGCCAAGGGCCTTACCGACGCCAGCGGGTACTTCGAGGCGGAGGATCTGCCTGTCGGAAAGCTCCTGGTTACCGCATACAAGTCCCAGCACAACCAGGTCAGGGACTACATCACCATCGCACCAGGCCGAACGGCATCCAGCCAGCTCTTCCTGCAATTCCAGGCCATCAGCTACAAATGGGAGGTGGAACGCACGGAAATCGAAGACCACTACGAGGTGGTCCTGCATACGGTCTACTCCGTACAGGTGCCCGTGCCGGTGGTCAAACTGGATACCATTACGGATTACACAGACATGGTGGACGATGAAGTCAGGCTGGTCAATCTGACCTTCACCAACCTGGGCTTGATCCGAGCCAATGACGTGACTTTCAAGGTGGAGGAGACCTCCAATTTCATCTTCGAGACACTGGTGCCCGACGGCGGCTTCACCTTGGACCCCGGCCAGGTGATGGTCTTCCCCATGAAGGTGACCAAGCTGGGACCCCAGAGCCGCGCGGGAGGCGAATGCCAGGTGCCCGCACTTATGGCGTACAGCTATCCCTGCGGAGGAATGAACCAGAGCGTCGGCGAAGGAATGGCAATGACCCTGGATAACGCCGCGAGTTGCGGTGGCGATGGCGACGGGGACAAAGCCACCGAATACGAGACCGTCTCTCCTGGCGTTGGCGGAAATGACGGCCCTGGCGGACCGGGCTCCGGCACCGCCGCCTCAGGCTCGGAACCCAGTGCGGGGATCTGCGCCGCGTTGGATGCCGCAGGCTCCTCCAGAGACCCCGATGAGCCCAGCAGCCCCAGCAGCCCACTCTCCGAAGACCCCGATGCCTGCGACGGAAATCTGGGACACCCCGAAGCCGCACTGCGAAACTGCCTCCTGGGCTCCGCGGGATGCCCGGGAGCCGTCCTCGGGAGCGTCCTCAATGCGTCAAATCTCTCCTGGTCCGACAAGGCGATCGCCATTGCTAGCTGCATCAAGAACAGCGCAGTCAACAAAACCGCCAGCGCGCTGGGCATTTTCTCGTGCCTGGATGGCGTGGGAAAGTCCCTGGGGCTCTGCAAGAAGTCCTCCAACGGGACTGGCTCGGGGGATTCCCGCGGCGATGACGATGAGAAGGACGACTCCTGGAAGGACCGCAGCAAGCTCTCCGCGGAGGCGCTGGCCTTCCTGGAGGACGTGGAGCTCTACCAGGGCTTTGTGCGTTCCAACTACGACGCCATGCGAATCGCCTTCGGTGAAGCGCTGGAGGACTCTTCGGCGGAATCCCTGGTGATGAATGCGCCCATGGGGCAGCTGGTCAGTTTCATGAAGGCCTTCTCGCTGTTGCAGATCGCCGACCCCGAGACTGGCAGAATCCTCCCCATTGCCGAGGATGCCCCAGGGCTCTTCGCCTCCATGCCCGAGAATTTCACCGACGAGGACGTGGTGGCGTTCATTCGCTTCCAGAACCGCACCGCCGACTATCTCTACGAACGCGGCATCACCACGGACAGCCTGGATCCACTGGACTACCCCGATATGGATGCGGATGACCACGATGAGCCCATCATGAACTACCGTGCATATATGACGGTCATGGAAACTGCCAAGAGCTCGCTGGACAACATGGTCCTTCGGGCGGGAAGCGATGAGGTCTCCCTGGTGGTCTTCCTGCAGGACAGCCTGGCGGTCTACCAGCAGAGCGTCTCCCAGAACAGCGTCTGCGCCAGCGTCGCACTGGATATCAAGCAGAAGATCTCCATGACCCGCGAGGCCTTCGACGGTACTCTGACCATGACTAACGGACATCCCACCGAGCCCATTCAGGCGCTGGGCCTGATACCGCTGGTCACCGACGAGGAGGGAAATGACTGCACCGAGCTCTTCGAAATCTTCGAGGTCACCGAAGAGGCCGCGGGCATCACGTCGCTGGACGGCAATGGCGTTCTGGCGGCCAACTCCACGGGCTCCGCAGTCTTGCGCTTTATTCCCGAGAACGGCGCGGCGCCCGAGAACCCCAAGGCATACAACTTCGGCGGTCGCTTGACCTACATCAACCCATTCAACGGGAATGTGGCGTCCATCCAGCTGACTCCCTGTACGCTGACGGTCAATCCCAGTCCCAAGCTGCAGATGCACTACTTCCTGCAACGGGATGTCATCTCCGATGATCCCCTCACCAAGGATGTGGTTGAACCGGCGGAACCCGCGGAACTCTCCGCGCTGGTCTACAATGCGGGCTACGGCGTGGCGAAGAATTTCCGCATCGACAGCGGTCAGCCGGAGATCGTGGACAACGAGAAGGGGCTTGCCATTGACATCTCGCTGTGGGACTACGATACCAAGAAGAGCCTCCTCAACGGCCAGCCCAACAACGCACCGCTGGGGCAGGTGTGCCTGGGAGATATCGGCGCCCGCGCTTCCGCGACTGCCCAGTGGTGGCTGACGGCCAGCATCCTGGGGCATTTCACCGAGATGAGCGCCACCTACACCCATCTGGATAGCCACGGCAATCCCAATATCAGCCTGATTGACTCCGTGGAAATGCATCCGCTGATTCACAGCGGACGAAATCTGGATGGCGATGAGGTGGTGTGGCTTACCACCGAAAACCGAAATGCCTTCCAGGAAATCAACGGCACGCTCTACTTCCAGAAGGACGCACATGCCGAATACACCTCCGCCAGCGCCAGGCTTGCCAGCGAACCCGAAATGGAGACGCGCCCCGATGGCACCACGCAAATGCGCTTCCGAATCCAGAGCACCCTGCGGAATTGGTACTACGTCAATTTCCCGCTGGAACGCATCGCCGACTACCAGGTCGTCTCCTTCCGACGTCGGCTGGTGGGAGAGCTGGACGAGGAGGAACTGTCCGTGGAGAATATCTGGAGCTCCTTCTGCACCCTGGAGGATAACTCCGATCCCATCTACGAGGACAAGCTGCATTTTATCGACCTGCTGGAACAGGATGAGGAATACGAATACACCGTGACCATGACTGCATCCCCCGAGGCAAAACTGCAGGTGGTGGAGTTCTCCGGCATGAGCCTGAATGACGAGGTGGTCCCCGATTCGCTGGTGACCGCCCCCGTCGACCAGCTCAAGGTCCGTTTCTCGGAACCCATCCGCAGTGACAGCTTCACCTTCGAGGATCTGGCGTTGCGCGTGGGCGCGGAGTCTGTGGATGCCGAGCGGCTCTCCCAGGCGACCATCGTCAAGGACAGCGGTGATCCCACTGGCTGCACATACGTCATCGGCAATCTGGCCGAGTTGACGAATGCCAGCGCCTACCATGTGCTGACCGTACAGTGCGCAGGCATCGCCAACATGAATGGCTTTGCGGGGAAGGGCGGCTATCTCGTCTCCTGGACACACGCCTCCGCGGAAGGCAATGAATACAGGCCATATTTCACGGGGATGGCCATCTCCTCGACGGATATCGTCCGCTTCGGCGGTCGCCATGTGGTCATCTATTTCAGCGCGTTCCTGGATACCGCCAATATGCAGGAGTGGCTCAAGGACTTCACATTGGAAATCCTGGCGGAGGACGATTCTTCCCAAGTCATCAACCTGGGCGAATACGCGGAACTTCATCCCCAGGATGGCATCGCCATCTACAGCCAGGGACGCAATGGCGTCTACGACCTGGGGTTCGGACGATTCGAACAGGTCAATCTGCCTAATCTGCGATTCCGACTCACCTACACACCCCAGCGCGCATACGATGCCTTCGGCAGCCAGGTGATCCTGTCGTCAGGCGCCACGAACACCATCGTGTGGAATACCATCGACGAAGACGATTTGCTGGATTGCATCTTCACGGGTGTGCCCATATGCTGCGCCGACGAAAGGGACGAGGTGGCATTCGAACTCACCCACGCCATCCAGCCCGGGCTGACCTTGGAGAATCTCACTCTGTGCATCGACGGCGTGGAGGTGGACAAGAGCCGCCTGGTCTTGGAGACGGCCCGCGAGGGCTGCGCCTACAAGCTGAAGGGCCTCAAGGCACTCCTGCAGGATAATGCGGAGCTGACGCTGACGGTGGACTTCCAGGACCACTGGATGGAGTTCATCCAGGAACGTTGCTCCGCGTCATTCGAGAATAGCTGGAGTTTCAGCTTCGACCAGATCGATGCGCTGGAGAAGGGCTGGAATGCATTCTCACTGCCATTCAAACGACTGACCTTCTCCACCATCCAGGCACTCTCCACGCTGACATTCTACACCTACAACCCACAGGAGAAGTGCTATGTCATCCAGGATTACGAGGAAATCCCCCTGAATACGCCCCTGATGGCGTACGTGGAGGACGCACCCATGGAGGTTCGCGGTGAATTTGACGCCACCGCCCAGCCCGGCGAACTGCCGTCGGTGCAGGAGGGCCCGAAGGTGGTCTGTGTCAAGGCATCCACGCCGATTCCACAGGGACTCCGCGTCTGGCAATTCAAAGGCAATCGCTTCATGAATGTTACGGCAGATACCCTGGAGCCCGGAAAGGTCTACTGGATTCTTAAGTAGTAGTAGGGGGTGACGACGGCGAGTGTACCGACGGCGTCCCCCCGTCGAATGCCAAAGCTCGCGTTTTGGCCACAGAACTAGTAGTGCCGCATTCGACACTCTCCCGAATCAAAGCAAAGATGTCCCGTATTTTTCTTTTCATATCACTCTTTCTTCTTCAGGTACAGGGAATTCTAGCATCTACACTTTTGTTGGAGGGCGGGAATCTGGGAAAATTGCCGGAGCATACTCGTCGCCAGGTCACGCTGACGCTGAAGAATGTCTCAGAGGAAACGGTGGTCTTGGAGGAAGTCCGCAGCACCTGCGGGTGCATGACGATTGTTGACTGGGAGCCCTACCAGAAGGTCCTGCCGGGCGGGCAGGTGCCGTTAAAGCTCCTGGTGGACACTGGACGGATCGCCCCTGGCGCTTTTGCCAAGAGCATCTATGTCTCGGTTCGGGAGCAAACGCATCCCGTGGTGATGATCGTGCAGGGCGAGGTCTTCACCAGGTTCAGTGTGACGCCATCCAGCGAAGCACGTCTGACCAACGTGACGGAAATCAGCCAGTGGACCCAGTCCTTTGTGGTGCGCCCACTGCGGAAAGAGGCACGGGGCGAGCTGGAAGTGCGCAAAATTACCCCGAATTGCCTCCAGGCGAATGTGCGCAAAGAGATGGATTCCTCTGATGGCGAATGCTATGTGGTGACTGTGTCGCCAGTGCTGCCCCTGAAATCGGGGATGCTGGATGGCAGGGTGGAGCTGGAAATGCCCGGTTATGCCGCACTGGCACTCGCTGTGACGGCGTCCGTCGCTGAACCGCGTTTCCGCATGAAGGAAACGGAGGTGCATCTGGATGGCATTGGCGCAGTGGCGGAGGTGACCCTGGAGCCTGTCGAACTACCACGCCGACGACACGCCACAAAGCCCACGCAGATGGAGCTGGGCGCTGCACTGCCAGGATTGAGGGTCACTGCCCCACAGGAAATCCGATGGAATTTGAAAGCCCAGGAACAGACGCTTCGCCTCACCTTGGAACGCATCGCCGATTCCACACAGCCCACCACCATCACCATCAAATATCACGAAACACTTATCGCTGAAGTGAAGATATAAAGCCCCAAGGGGCTCAAGGGACCAAAGGGACCAAAGGGACCAAAGG
>DCIO01000021.1 GCA_002315885.1 Lentisphaeria bacterium UBA1724 | reverse complement strand
GGCGTGAAGACAATCTTGCCATCAGCCGTCAAATCAACACTACCGGGATCATTCTGACTCGTGATGCCCACTTCCTTGAATTTCACATCAGTTGTGGCAACAACTTCGGTGCCATTCCAGGCATAAGCCTCGAAGTGGTCAGCATCCGCCGCCTCGATGGTCAGGGGCTCGTCATCCTCGTCCATCTCAAAGGGATCTGCAGTGAGTTTCGTTCTAAAATTGAAGGCCTCATACAATTCGACTTTAGATGGAGCATCCGCATTAATCAACGCCACATAGGGCATATTCTTGGTGGTGTAAGCAGAGCTGACTTTTGGTGCATCGAAATTCAAAACACCCTCGGGATTCTCGACCTCATATGTGATTGTGCCAATCAACATATCCGTCGTATTCGCCGGAATGAAAATATCTCCACGAGCAGGCATAGAAAGGTCGATAACAACCTCGCCACCTTCGACATAATAATCGACGTTACCGGTTGATGGGGGAATCCCTGCCCCCCAGTCAATTAATCCCGCTTCCAGATTGTCCGGCTGAGTGTAGAAGAACGACAAGGAATTCAGATTTTCAGCATCCGTGGTGACATAGATCTGCATGGCACCGTCGGTAGAGACACCATTGATGTATTTCCCTTCCATGAACTCATCGTTCGTAATGGACCCCGCGACAGTCTTCAAAGTCCAGTTCGCGAAAACATCTTGAGCAAGAAGCATTACGGCGCAAATTGCAATTGCCCGCACGCAATTCTTAATGGATTTCGTCATTTTGTCTTTCCTTTCTTTGTGTTATGATTCTATGAGTTGCTAAAACTTTTGTAGGGTCTGCCCTCTAATCACGGCGCGTAATTCAGGATATTCTCCAGAGCGGTCTGAATCTCCGCCTCCGTTGCCTCATACAAGAACTTGTTAAGGTTTCTTGTTGTGGTTTTGTCGCCTCGCCCCGCATTCACGTAGTTGTAGAGGTACATGGCGTCATTACCGTCCACATCACCATCACCATCCAAATCCAGGGCATCCATATTGCCTAGCATCGTATCCAAAGCAGTCTGAATCTCCGCCTCCTTTGCATCATACAAGAACTTGTTAAGGTTTCTTGTGGTGGTTTTCTCACCGCGTCCCGCATTCACGTAATTGTAGAGGTACATGGCGTCATTACCATCCACATCACCGTCACCATCGTAGTCGATGGTCCCTGCCTTCTTGATTGTCCAGTTGATAGAACCGAACTTGGCTTCATCATCGATGGAGAGATAGGTAGTGATGGGCTTGAGGGAACTCTTCTTGGCCCAGGCATCCAACATAACCCACTCCTGATCGTCATCTTCTTCAGGAACGGTGATGGTGATGCGGCGGTCGACGTAATTCACAACCAGATTAGTGCTCTTGGGATAAACGCAGCAAAGCACCCAGCCATCCTCAGTGTCCGCTTCCTCAATTTCTTCAGCCTGCGTTTCGCCGGATTTGTAATACTGCATGGGAATATCGCCACGCTGTGCGGCCATATAGACCGGACCATCGGTGGTCACGACATCAATGTAGAAAGTACGACTGTCCTTACCTGCTATTTCAGTTGAAGAGCCCTCATAACGACCAGTCTCGCTGTTCTTAATCAAACAAACATCGTATTGAGTAGACGGGATAACAGCACGAGTAACGGGCTCCTGAACCACGCTACCGCCAGCCTGGTAGAATTTATAGACAATGCCTGCCTTGACAGAAAGACTACCGCCATCGCGAATGTCCTTTGTCTCTGTCCCTTCCTCGGCACGGGTTTCGTTCGATAACTCGGTAAAATAGACCGCCTTGTAATTGACATCGCCCTCCACTGCGAAATAAAGAGTCGCATCGGAATTGGAAACCAACAGCCAGTAGTCCCCGTCCGCAACACTCGCGCGGATGTCCGTGCCCAGACGCTCCATGTCACCCTTGACTTCCAAAGTCGAAAAATTAGAAGGATTCACCAGATAGAGGTCCTTCACGTCAAACATTCCAGAGAAAGGTGGATAAGCGACCTTCTTTGCCTCTGCCTCCTCTCCGAAGATCAGAGACGGACTGGCACCGGCAGAACCGACTGACACGGAGACAATCGAAGAAGCCGCCCACGCAGTAGTTGCCAGACAGAGAAGCAAAATGGCCAATAGGCTAATTTGTTTTTTCATTGTCCTGAATTCCTTTGTTATAGATGATGTATGTAATGAAAGAGTTTTTAGATGGTAAATCTAACAATATAGCGGACGGAAGAAATTTTTACACAAAAATTCGATTTATTTTATCAAATATCCCTCGCAAAAGAGCGCACTGCCCGCGGTTCCACGGAAAACCTGTGCCGACGCGTCCCATTTTTGCGCCTTGTCGGGAAGACTCTCGCCAGAGACCAGTTGTCCCTGGTCATCGCACTTTCCCACGAGACCCAGGAAATTCCAGGAGGAAGAAGAGTATTCGGGGAAAGCACTCTCGTTTCCCACGGGGCATTCGCCGGAAAGCACCAGCTCGGCAGGGGCATCCCGATAAATCCACCCCGCCTTGCCTTCTACCAAATCCGCCAGGGTTCCCTGGACGTATGCGCGATTCTGCACAAAGACAACTCCCATCTCCATGACCGACTCCTCACCTATGGTGGCAGTCGTCAATCTGGAATACGGCAAAGAAATGAGATTCCAGCCCGCCTTGAGCGCAATCGTCTGCTCCACCGTAAAGACGGAAGGAGGAGGAACCGGGCTGTATTGGATGACATAGTCACCGGGCATTACATTCACCGAAACAGGGGAACTCCCCGTGGCAGCGGACAAATCCTGAATCAGGGTGGTGCCGTCCTCCTGGAACAACTCCAGCTTCTCGCCCACCGCCAATTCGCCAAATACAGGCTTAACACTCAATTGGCATTGGACGCCCTTCTCGGAACAGACGCAGATGTTCCAGCGATGGGAAATGCTGTCATCCCGATGCTCCTGGGAAAGGGTACTGAAGTGACTTTTGTTGACTTCGATGGAAAGGTAGTCGCCCTCATTCTTCGCAGGAGGAGGCGGTACCGGAACGCTGGATTTGTTTTCGCCAAATGCGATGTAGACATACAACGGCTCCGCACTACCAGGCACACTTTTGACCTCCCAGGCGTTGTTTAACGGTTGCGCGTCATCCAAATTACCGGGAAGGGTGTCCGCAAAGGCTGTCATCGCGTACGCGCACGCAAAAAACAACGCTAAAATTATCGCTTTTGAGAATTTATTCATAAGAGAGAAAAATAACCACGATTAATTCAACGCATTAGAACCATTTTCAACAGGGTTGGTTCCTAAAAAACAGATGAATTTAGCAAGGTGTATGCCAAGTGCCACCAATCCGCCCAACTAACTTTTTGTTAATATGCCACAACAATGGAATTTTTCCAAACATACACAATCTGTCCACCCGCACAGCAAGGTACTATAGGCGTCCGCCGTAAAACCTCCCCTCCCGCCCTAACGGTCGCGAAGAAAGCACAAGGTAATGCAGTCATTTGACGTCTTTGCCTCCCCGCCCACAGTAACGGTCGCAAAGAAAGAACAAGGTAAAGCAAGCGTTCGCTGTCGCGGCCGTGGATCCCACAATAACGATCGAAAAGAAAGCGATGGGTAATGCAGTCATTTGACGTCTTTACCTCCCCGCCCACAGTAACGGTCGCAAAGAAAGAACAAGGTAAAGCAAGCGTTCGCTGTCGCGGCCGTGGCTCACACAATAACGGTCGAAAAGAAAGCACAAGGTAATGCAGTCATTTGACGTCTTTGACTCCCCTCCCACAGCAACGGTCAAGAAGAAAGAACAAGGTAA
>DCIO01000093.1 GCA_002315885.1 Lentisphaeria bacterium UBA1724 | reverse complement strand
TAAACGACCATGACTTTTGGGAAAATACCATTCCGGGGGCCATATTAACCGCAAATACTTTTCAGGCGATTCCACACTCCCTTTCTCCCTATGAAAAACTTCCTTCGATTGGCGTTTGTATTTATCACGACGTGGTTATTTGCTTCGGAGACCATGAGTGCACCGAAACCCCGTTGCGCGGACCGCTTTGATTTTGAGGAAAAGCCCTCGCTGGTTACCTGGCCCAGGGAGCTGTCGGGGGATTTGAGCCTGGTTGAGAATGGCGTCACGGGAAAAGGTCTTCGTGTGGCGCCCTCCAAGGGAACGGTCAGCGCGTACAACTCACTCACCTTCAATGGGGTCGGTCCCGGCTGTCTCTCCCTGGATTTCGACTACTGCATTGAAGGCTCCGCCGAGGTGACCATCCAGGTGAATTTCAACCTGGCGGGCAAAGGCAATGGCTCTGCGGGACGGACCAGCATCCCCCTGGAAGCCACTGACTCCTGGCGCCCCTTCCATCGCATCGTGAGCGTCCCCGAAGGCGCGGCCGCATGTCAGTATGTCTTCATCGTGTCGGGAAAGGACGCCGCGCTGCTCCTGGACAACGCCACCTTCGCCTATTGCGCCGACGCCATCACCGTGCCTATTGGCAACTCGGTTGATTTCTATGCGCCCGCCACCGCTCCCTGCTGGAATCCCCGGGATATCTCCTTCGGCTTCTTCACCAGTGGCGAGGACGCACAAACGCCTGTCCAATTCCAGATTGCCGCCGATGGGGATGGCCTCTATCTGCTCTTCACAAACTTCGTCAATCCCGAGAATATCCGTGCCAACGTAACGCAGCACGACGGGCTGGTCTGGCAGGACGACGCCAACGAGGTCGTGCTTTTTGACGAAGCCCGCGGCATCGGCTGGCAGTTCATCGCCACCTCCAAAGGCACCACGCTGGACGGCGTCCTGAAGCAACGCGTCCCCG
The DNA here is from genome assembly GCA_002315885.1 of Lentisphaeria bacterium UBA1724. Taxonomy (GTDB): domain Bacteria; phylum Verrucomicrobiota; class Lentisphaeria; order Oligosphaerales; family Oligosphaeraceae; genus UBA1724. Next base: position 4,277 of record DCIO01000093.1, on the reverse strand, counting down.
GAGATCCCTGGGCCACCGACACCGCCTGGGATGGCGATTGGCAGTGCCAGGGACACACCCTGGAGAATGGCTTCGAGACGCGCTTCTTCATCCCCTGGAAAATCCTGGGCGTCAATCCCGCAGAAAAGACCACCCTCGCCATTCAGGCCTGCGGCGATTTTCCCGCGACCAACGAATACCCCAATTGGAACAACTACCGCGGCACGCGCTTCGACGTGGGCAAATACGGCCTCCTGACCATCGCTGACGGGAAGCTCACTCTCGCACGAAATCGCGATACCGCGAAACTCACCTACGCCATCCATCGGGAGGCACCGAAATTCCAGGAACTCCTGGAGGACGGCGTCCCCGGGCGCTATGAAATCGACATCTGGTCCATGGGCATCAACCGCAGCGATTTTCCCAAGGCGACCATGGACAAGACCAGCGACGAACTCTTCACACAGTGGCAGGACGAGCTCCTGCGGGCCTGGGCGGCGGCGGGCATCGGCGGTCCTGCCTGGCCCTGGCTCCCCCGCTATGGTCTGGAACGCATGAAAAAACGCTTTGAGGCAACGGGCGAGGGGTATCCCTTCTTCATCTCCAATAGCGACATCCACCGACGTGGCCGCAAAACCGGCGCGAAATTCATTGACCAGCGCTCGGACTTCACCTGCGATGCCGTGGATCCCGCATTCGTGGAAGCCGTCCTGGAGCATATTCGCGCCCAAAAATCCCGCTCCCATTTTGACTTCATGTCCCGCGCAACGGATTTGGTGCTGGGGCTGGACGAACCCACCAACTCCCCAGAGCAGTGCTACAACCCCGCATTCAACCCCGAGCACATCGACGACATCCGGGCACTCTCCGAGACCATCCGCAAAGACTACGGCTTCGGCAAATACGGCGTGCCCTTCCTGGAGGATGTCCCCGCAGAGGACAAGCCCTTCGCCCGCATTGCCTTCTACCGCTGGTGGAATGCGCAGCTTCTGGCCTCCACCATCCGCTATCAGGAGGCCGTCAACGAACTCCTGCCTGGCGTGACCATGCTCTTCGTGAATGACAACAACACCGCGGGCCAGAGCAACCTGGATGCGGCGAACCTGAATGGCCCCGCGAAACTCGTCTCCACGGATCCCTATCCGACCAGCACAAACGCCTCCTACGGCATGGCACGTGCGCTCTATCATGTGGGCTTCTCCTGCCGAGTCCTGCGGGATTTGGTCCCCTCCGCAAAGCTGATGCTCACGCCACAGTGCTTCATCTACCACGGCGGGCATGGTGATGCGGAAGCCATGGGCGAGTGGTGCAGCCAGGGCCTGAAGAATGGCGCGGAATACTTCATGTGGTTCTGCACCAACGCCGTTCACGAAATCTTCCCTGATTACGCGGCCATGCTGGAACTCTCCGCCATGATTCACACCATGGACAGGGTAAAGCTCCCTACGGAGACCAAGACGCTGGTCTGGTATTCCAATTTCGACAAATGGGGCGCATCGGACTCCGCGTTGCACTCCGCATACAGCGTCTATACCATGCTGGCAGAGACCCTGGGGTGCAATTTCCGCTTTGTCGCCGACACCACCCTGACCAAAGGCGACGTAGCCCTCTCCGACTACAAGTTGCTGATTGTCCCCAGGATGTCCTACACTACCCCGGAAATCGCCCAGGCGCTACGGAACTGGGTCGCCGAGGGCGGCATTCTGGTCTCACTGGATCCCTGTCTCATGCGCTGGAATCTCGATGGCACAGAAAATCAGACACACGCGGAACTGACGGGACAGAGGGGCGCCCTCGCCGTCAAGACCACCGCCAACGAGGAGCTCGCCTGGAATGGCAAGACACTCCCCATGGCAAAAATCGCCAACGCCCCCGCGCTACCCGGCACCCGCTACGAGAGCTACGAAATCGCCGTCCCTGAAAATGCGCAGATCCTGGCGACATACGGTGACGGCGCACCCGCCGCCATCCAGCGTCCCGTCGGCAAGGGCGCGGTCATTTACTTCGGCGCACAGCCCTTCGCGGGGTCCGAGGTGGTGACGCGTTTCGGTGCCTGGCGGGAATTCTTCGGCGAACTGGCCAAGAAAGTGGGCGAACCCACGGATTTGCCCATCCGGGATTTGCAGCTCCCCAAGCCCCCCAATACCGTCAATCTCCAGAAGCTGATTCCGTGATTACTTTTTTCACGGACCATAAAGACGAGAAAAGAGGCATATATTCTCTCTTTATACCGCCTTTTTACGAAAAATCAATAAAAATCGAGCAACGGTTTAGGAAACCACTGCTCTAAGGAGAACGAAAAATGTTCAAAGCTGGTTACGCACAAGAAATCATCACCCCTCCTGTCGGCGTAGGTCTGGCGGGATACTTCAATACCCGTCCCAACGACGGCATGTATGACGATTTGCTGGCGAAGGCGCTGGTCCTGGAATCCAATGGCAAGCGCTTCGGCTTCCTGGCACTGGACTTGATCGCAGGCGCCGAAAGACTCCATAAGGACATCGATGCGGGCATCCGCAAAGAGCTAGGCGACGACTTGGCGGATGCGCTGATTGTCTCCTGTACCCACACTCACACGGGACCCCAGTTCAAGGCCGACAAGCCCACCTACTGCGAGAAGGATGTCACCGAATATGCCTACGAAATGACCATCGAGGCATGCATCCGTGCGGTGAAACGCGCCGTGATGAACCTCCTGCCTGCGGAACTCTTTGCGGGCAGTGTCTTCAACAACCCCTACGCCTTCGTCCGCAGATACTGGATGAAGAACGGCACCATCGTCACCAATCCTGGCTGGGGCAATCCCGACATCGACCGTCCCGAGGACGAATTTGACCGTACGATCAACATCCTGAAGGTGGTGCAGAATGGCCGCATTGTGGCCCTCATGGCCAACATCGGCAACCACGGCGACACCATTGGCGGAAATACCGTCTCCGCGGACTGGTATGGCCGTTTCACCCAGGAAATCCAGTATCAGCTCCATTGCAGTCTGCCTGTCCTGGTGGTGGATGACGCCTCTGGCGATTTGAACCACTTCGATTTCAAGCAGATTATCAAGCAGAGCAGCTACAAGGAAGCCAACCGCATTGGCAAGGGCTATGCCGCCATCGTGCTGGATGCCCTGGACGACCTGGAGCCCCTCAAGGAAGATGACGTGGTGGTCAAGAATGGCACCGTGGTCATGCCACACCGCCAAATCACCGACGCCGAACTGGAAGAAGCCAAGCACACTCTGGCAACCGTTCCCGATATCAAAAAGGACGGCGATCTGGAGAGCCAGGACCTGGCCAACAAGGTCCCCGCGGCGCTGCGTTTCTTCGCCCAGCGCGTCATCGACTGCCGCGAGAAGAGCGTTCCCTCCCACAGCTGCCGTCTGACCTCCATCAAGCTGGGTAACCAGGTGGCCTTCGTCTCCCTGCCTGGCGAGCCCTTCAATGGCATCGCACGCGCCATCCGCAAAGCCAGCCCCTGCAAATATACCTACATCATCGAGCTGGCTCAGAGCGTCTCCGACTACGTCCCCATGCCCGAGTGCTTTGAACGTGGCGGCTACGAAGTCCAGGCTGGCGTGGATACCCCCGCACCCAATGCGGCTACCGTCCTCATCGACGCCGCACTTGAGACCCTGAAATAAATCCCCACGCGTCGCCCTCGTCCTTATACGGCGAGGGCGGCATGATAGTTGATTCATTGAGAATCTATATTAACGCTCTGTTCCACGCGAAGGTAGATATTTCGATCCCGGATGGGGTCAGTGACGGTCGCAAAGAAGGAGCGAGGTAAAGCAGGCGTTCGCCGTCGCGCCCCTCCCTTCCACAGTGACGGTCGCAAAGAAGGAGCAAGAGATTCAGATGATCGCAAATGGATTATACGAAATTTGTCTGAACAGATTAAAAGAACTAAAAAATGGATATATCTGCTGCAAGGCTTTTCCAGATGGAGTTCCATCTGGCCGCTATTGCTCCATACATTGCGATCTGGAATTCATGGACGAGACAAAGAAACTTCCCGAAGTGACTTGTCCTAATGGTTGCCGTCTGGAAATTCGCAAAGGATATTTTGAGGATCTTAGAGAATATGCGAAAACTCATTGCTAGGCCATAAAAAATTTGGTTCTTCGACGATTTGTAAACGCTGTGTTCTCCGCCTTTTGGGGCCACCGGCCACAAAAGGCAGTACGGCGATCACGCCGCCCATTTTGCGCACGGGCGCAAGCCCAGTGCGCCGTGCGCGCCGTGTCCAAATCCCTACCCTTTTGTGGGACATGCTGTTTCCCAAAAGTCATGGTCGTTTAC
>DCIO01000110.1 GCA_002315885.1 Lentisphaeria bacterium UBA1724 | reverse complement strand
GGCGTGAAGACAATCTTGCCATCAGGCGTCAAATCAACACTGCCGGGATCATTCTGGTTCTTGATGCCCACTTCCTTGAATTTCACATCAGTTGTGGCGACAACTTCGGTGCCATTCCAGGCGGATGCCTCGAAGTGGTCCCCATCCGCCGCATCGATGACCAAGGGATCCCCATCCTCGTCCATCTCAAAGGGGTTCTCGTCAATCGTGGAGAAATTGAAGGCCTCCAGGAGAAACAAGGCAGAAGGACCAGTGACACTAACTTTGGTCTTGTAATTATCACCACCAGGAGTATTAGCAGCCTGAATTGAAACAAAGGAAAGAGCAAGAGAGTCCTTAATCACTTCATCAATCTTGTAATAGATGGTGCCAACCAGGACACGACCGGTATTGGCGGAAAGTGCGGTTCCACCAGGCCCCGCCTCAATCTTGACCTGAGTCTGAGGGGCAGTCAAAGAAGACAGAGGCTTGCCTGCATCATTCTGCAAAACATTCTCCCAGACGACCTTTTTCCAAGTCGCATTAGTGGGACGTTCCATGAGGGTGTAGATACCACGCAAGGCCTTTTCATCGGTCGTGAGATAAATCTGGACGGCAGCATCAGTGGATATTCCATTGATGTAACTGCCTTCCATGAATTCCCCCTGGACAACGGAGCCAGAAACCATGTCCAGAGACCAATTTGCAAAAAGCCCCTGGGCACAGAGCATGACAACATAGAACAACGTTGCACGCAAGGCAATCTGAATTGAATTTTTGATTGATGACATTACCAATCCTATGGTATTTCTGTGCGCCTCCCGGAACTACTTTTCGAGTGTTCTGAAGTGGATTGTGCAGTCGAAGTTATCGTTCAGATAGAACCAGTAGCTCTCTCTGGGAGCCAGGCGATTGTCCTTCAATTTTTCGTATGTCTTGTTCACTTCGTTGTAATGATAGAAGAATCCGTGCTTCAGGAATTCATCAATGCTCTCCTTGGTCATTTCCAGTTCAGGCATGGAGAGCATATTCCATCCGGGCTTCAGGCGGAAGCTATCATTTGTGGCGTAAGTGAAGTCCGTCGGCAATTCTACCCAGTCGAAGTTTCCTCCAGAGGTAGCGGTCAAGACCTGTTTTGGCTCGCCACTCCGAAGCACCTCAAGCAAGGACGTCAATTCTTGTTCCAGGACCTCCACTCTCTGCGTCAATTCGGCGATGGTCGCATCCTTCTGGGTATTCGCACTCTTCAGGGTCTCAATTTCAATTGAATACTGATTGACAGCCTCCTGCATGGGGGCGATTGACTCGCATTTCTGCTGCAAACCGCTCAAATCCTCGCTGATTTTGCTGACATTCTCCTGCAAGGCTTCGGTTGTGCCCTTCCCCTTCACGTAGAACACGGCATAGCCATTCCAGGTCGTCCCCTCGGGGCCCGTGGAATTGACATAGAAGGTCAGGTTGCTCTTGCACCCCTCGAAGGCATTGTCAGGGAAGGATGCCAGCACCTGGTCCGAGGGCAGATAAACCTTTTCCAAATCAACACATCCCGCAAAAGCAGAATCGTAAAGACGGGTAAAGAAGGACAACCCGATTGAACGCAACCCAGAACAGCCCTTGAAGGCATTTCGTTCAATGGATAGATAGTTGTGGGTGAAATCCAAATCGCCAATCTTCGCGTTCTCAAAAGCGCCTTCGCCAATGGTAATCTGACGTCCTGCCCGGATATTCAGATTGCCCTTGAAACCCGTAAAACAGCCATTGCCAATCAGGAGATCGCCATAGGCATATATGTCCACATGGCCATCAGGATCGTCAAGCCGCACTTTCCCCGTGAGTTCGATGTCGTGGGATGAACAGATAACAACGTCATATCCCGCTTCAATATCGCCCATGCATTTCACATCGCCAGCGGCGTCAATCACAATATCAACGCCAGCCCGCAAATTGCCCATCGTTCCGACATTTCCCTCATAAGAAGCGATGGAAATGTCATTCCAGGCCTCCACATCCCCTTGCACTGCGATATTCCCACGCGCCTTTAGAGTGACACCATTTGCGCTGGTAATATGTCCCCAGCTCTCGATATCCTTTTCTGCGGAAAGCGAGACATCACCGTCCCAGGCATCAATGTCCGAAGAGACACAAATGCTACCGTATGATTCAATCTCCACACAGCCCTCGGAAAATACATCACCACACAAGTTTACATCGTTCCCCGCAGAAATCCTGACATTGCCCTCGGTCTCGATGTCACCCCACGACACCACATCCTGGCATGCCTGCAAATTGACATCTTTTCCAGAATGAAGCTCTGTATCTATGATGAGAGATTTGTCCGAATGGATGGCGATCTGTCCCGGGATATAGGGGAGCGGAGTGCCATATTCAATGGGAAAATCTTCCTGTGTATCCACAGTGAAATTCCCTTCCGCATCCACCGTAATTGCAGAGGCAGGTGAAGAGGGGGCCTGAACCGTAACATCAAACGTACCACGAAGCGTTGCATCATGTCCCAGGACCTTTGCCGTCACCTCATAGGAGACCGTCTCAACACCGGCAAAACTGTCACTTGGAACGAAGAAGAGTGTGCCATTATCCAGCAGGGTCACCACGCCACCCCAATCCGCACTGGCGGCGGAGAACTTGACATCACCGGAAGGAGCGAGTTGCTTACCATCCCAGATTTTGCAATCGAAATGAGATGCGTCATTTGCCTGGGTTGCCAAGAAACTGCTCACAGGCATGGTGAAATTCTGTTTCGTTCCGAAATAGAAGCCCTCACCGACACTCATATCCTTCTGATTACCGAAGGCGAAGAAATTCTTGCAATTCTGATTTTGCGTGGAATAGGCTGCATGGACCGTCGGGAGATTAGTTAGGGCGAGTTCCCCTTCCTGTGAGGCGGGATTATAGAAGATTGTCGCCAGCAATTTGCGCGTGCTATTGGCGGGGATAAAAGGCATGGAACGCGAAGACATGGAGCCTAGGATTGAAAGGCTGCGATCAGCTTCAACATCCCAATCCGCGTTTCCCGAAGTAGGCGGGAGCCCCTCGCCCCACTCGACATGGTCGCAGGTCAAATTGGAGGGTAGCTTAAAACCAAGGGACAGGGAATTCAATGCATTGTCATCTGTCGTGACATAGACCTGTGTCGCTACGTAAGTCGAGATATTTTTCAGGTATTGTCCAGGGAAAAATTCGCCATTGACGATAGAGCCCGCCACCAAATCAATTTGCCATTCGGGGATATTTTCCGCGACAGTAACTGTCACCTCTCCCTCGATTTCCGAGGTAATGTCGGGGTTCGTGGAAGCCGCCCGGTAGGAGATTATCGCCTCCCCGAAAAAGCCGGATGGCTCATAGATGATTTTCCCATCCCGAATCGTCAAAATGCCAGAAGCACTTGTCGAGGCATCGACAAATTTGACTTCATCCGACGGAACAAGCGCGCTGCCATTCCAAGAAACACACTCAAAATGACTATCATCGGTTGGATCAATCGTCAGGCTAGAATACGACTTAATGCCATAGCCAGAGCCCTGCAACGTCCTGAAATTAAATCCAGAAATCACCTCCACATCACTAGGACCAGTGACATTGACGCTACTTTTGTACGGCTGATTTTTCGTCGTATATGCGGCATTTACTATAGGAGTGGGGAAATTTAAGTCGCTTTCAGGGAATAGAATGTCATAATAGACCGTCCCCACGAGTTTTCTGGACGTTCCTGCGGGAATAAAGACATCCCCTCGTGAAGGCATGGAAAGAACAATATCAATACGGTCATAATCCTCGTAAAAAGACGCCTCACCATCACCCGATCCTGGAGGGACGTCCTCTCCCCACTCCATTACCGCATTTGAGATATTGCCACTTTCGGGGTACTCGAAAGACAACGAAAGCGAATTCAGATTTTCGCTGTCCGTTGAGACATATATCCGCATCGCACCCTGGTCAGAGAAGCCATCCATATAGATGTTCTCATAGAATTTCCCATTGATAATGGAACCCGAGACGCACTCCAGCGTCCAATTGCCCCAAACGACACAGGAAACCAACAGCAAGACGCCAACAGACAGAAGACGAGAAGACAGTTTTTTGAAGGTAGTCATAAGAGGTTCACCAAATGTTTAATTATGTAATTATTGGCAGGATAATCAATTATGGTTATGTACAATATATGTATTATAGCCATTCTTTTGAAAATTTTCAAGATTTTGTCAAGACATTCCTTTCTATCTGATATCTTGTAATACACTGACTTAAGCCGTCGCAATCCATAATACGATGATAAAATAACAAAACGCCGTCCTAGGTAGTCCGGGGCGGCGTTTGTTTTTGTGCTATGGGAGGGGAGTTACTTCTTGAAGTTGAGTCCAGCCAGCTTCTTGTTGAGTTCCTCGCGGTCCTTGGCGGCCTTTTCGTCCAGCGCCTGTTTTTCGGCGGCCTTGACTTCTTCCTCGGAGGGCTTGTCCTCGCCCTTCAGGCTTTCCAGGGCCTTGAGCTTCTCGGCTTCCTTGGCGGCCATCTCGGCACGGAGCTTGGCCTCGGCCTTGGCGGCCTCCGCCTTGCGCTTCTCTTCTTCCGCATCGCCCTTGAGGGACTGCAGGAGCTGCTGGCCCGTAGGAACATTGCCCTGCAGATATTCGGGCATGGCGCCAGGGGCGTGAGCACCTGCGGTGGAGACCTTCTGCTCGGTGGCCTGACGGACCACTTCCAGGAAGTAGTCTTCCAGGTCCAGACCAGGATTGTCCACCGCGACTTTGTCCAAATCCTTCACGCCGTGTGCGGAGAGGAAATTCTTCAGTTCGGCCACAGTCTCAGCGGAGAGTCTGGGAGTGATGATCTGCGTCTTGTCTTCCTGACGGAGGATGTCAGTCAAGAGGCCCTGGGCGCGGATCTGTCCACCGTAGAGCACCACCACGCGCTGGCAGACATCCTGGACATCAGCCAGAAGGTGGCTGCACAGGATGACGGTCTTGCCACGGCTGGCCAGCAGACGGATGACGTCCTTGACTTCTCGGCAACCGATGGGATCCAGACCGCTGGTGGGCTCATCCAGGATGACCAGGTCGGGGTCATTGACCAGGGCCTGTGCCAGACCGATACGACGAGCCATACCCTTGGAGAATTCACCAACGGGGCGGTCGACGGCGTGTGCCAGACCCACCATTTCCAGCAACTGGCTGGCGCGGGTCTTGCGCTGTTCCGCATCCAAGCCGAAGAGTGCGCCGTAGAAATCCAGCGTCTCGAAAGCGGTCAGATACTTGTAGAGGTAGGTCTCCTCAGGGAGATAGCCAATGCGGCTCTTGATGGAGACATTCTGGGGATCCTGACCAAAGACGCGCAATTCGCCGCGGGTGGGATAGAGCAGTCCCAGAATCATCTTGATGGTGGTGGACTTACCAGAACCATTGGGGCCCAGAAGCCCAAAGACCTCGCCTTTCTTAATCCCTAAATTCAGACCGTTGACGGCACGCGCCTTCGGACGATTCCAGAAATCCTTGAAGATTTTGGTCAGGCCTACCGCCTCTACCACCAGTTCTTCCTTGTTTTCGTCTGCCATGGAATGTATTTCCTCTTATGTAAGGGGTGTTGTGTTAATGAAAATTCCTACTGCTGTGCGCCCTCATTGGCGGCGCCCAGTGCCTCGCCAGAGCGGACCAGACGGGCGCTGTTGAAGATGACCAGCAAGCTGGAGATGGTATGGATCAGAGCCGCACCGATGGGGCCCAGGTCACCCGCGATGGCGAAGTAGACGCCCACCGTGATGAAAGACATGCCGATTGCCAGATTCTGGTTCATCAGCATACGGGTCTGACGGGCCAGACCGATGAAGAAGGGAATACGGCGCAGGTCGTTGTTCATCAGAGCGATGGAAGCGGACTGGACCGCGATGTCGCTACCGAAGGCACCCATGGCCATACCGATATCACCGGCGGCAAGTGCGGGAGCGTCGTTGACACCATCACCAACCACGGCGACGATGTTGCCTTGCTTCTTCAGTTCGCCAACCACCTTGGCCTTCTCTTCAGGCAGGCATCCCGCATAGACCTCGGTGATGCCAATCTTCTCGGCAACCACATTGGCCACCTGCTGGTTATCACCCGTGACCATGCAGCAATGCTCCACGCCCATTTCCTTCAGTTCGCGGACTGCCTCGGGAGTCACGGTGCGGATGGCATCCTGCAGACCAATCCAACCCAGTGCCTTGCCATCGCAGGCAACGCAGACGATGGACATGCCTTCCTTCTGGGTCTTCTCGCGACTCTCTTCCAGGCTGGAGACATCGATGCCCATTTCGCCAAGCCAGCTGAAACGGCCAACGTAGCACTCTTTGCCGTCAACGGTAGCGGAAACACCCTTACCTGCGACTTCTTCGTATTTGTCGGGAGTAACCACGTCAATACCGACCTTTGCCGCCAATTTCTTGATGGCCATGGCGGTGGGGTGGTTGGAGTGGTGTTCCACGGAGACTGCCACCTGGACCAACTGGGCCAAATCACCATCGGAGACGGGCTCCAGGCGGGCGACTTCCAGGTTACCCTCAGTCAGGGTACCCGTCTTATCGAAGATGATTGCCTTGATTTTGGCCACTAGCTCAATCTGGGAGACATCCTTGATCAGGATACCCAGACGGGATGCGGCGGAGATTGCGGCGATAACCGCAGAGGGATGGGCCAGGACCAGCGCGGCGGGAACTGCCATGACCAGCACGGCGATAACGCGGCTCATGTCCTTGGTGACGAACCAGGTCAATCCCGCAATCATCAGCACCACGGGGGTGTAGTAGCCGATATACTGGTCGATGATGCGCTGGATGGGCATCTTGGACTGCTCGGCATCCGCAATCAGGTTGCGGACTTTACCCAGCGTGGTGTCGGTGCCCTTGCGGGTCACGGTGAATTCCACCAAACCCGTCAAGTTCAGGGTACCCGCGTAGACCTCATCGCCCTCGTTCTTATCCGTGGGCAGAGATTCACCCGTGATGGATGCCTGGTTGACTGTGGAATTGCCCTTCGTGATCTTACCATCCGCAGGGAAATTCTCGCCAGGACGCACACGGCAGGTGTCGCCGATGTTCAAGTCCTGAATGGCATCGCACTCCTCCTCGGAGCCGTCTTTCTTCACACGACGGGCCGTACGGGGAGTCATGCGGACGACGGCCTCGATGGCGGCCTCCGCACCGATTGCGGTACGCTTCTCGATGGTGATGGAAATCAGCATGAAGAATGCCACCGCGCCTGCTGTGCGGTAGTTTCCGGGACCGGAGGCGAAGGCGCCCAGCAGGGCCAGTGCCACCAGTTCGTTCATGCCGACCTTCCCATGGAAGAGGTCCTTCCCCGCTTCCCAGAAGATGGGCACGGAGAGAATCACTGCGCCAAGCAGCGCAAAGAAATCCATGGCAAATTGGTCAATCTTCCCCGCGAAGAAAATCCCCGCCAGCCAGGAATCCAGGACGAGGATGCCGCCAAAGAGCGCGGCACCCAAACGCCCCATGTCCGACTTGGTGACGCGGGTCACCTCGGTGTGGGGTTTGGCGTTGTTGTTAACGCTAGGAGTTTCGTTTTCCATAGGTAACTAATTTCCTTCCTTTCTTGAAATCTATTCGCCAGAGGGCTGCGCGGAGGCAGGCTCGTTGGAGGACTCCATCCCTACGCCAGCGGGAGCAGGAGGATTCTCGGGGATCTGCGAAATCTGCAGACGGAGCTCCTGCTTGGAACCATCGGCACTCTGATGGAGGACGTATTTGTTGGGGACGCGGGAGAGCATCTCACCCAGCGCCTCGGCATACAACACCGTCAGCGTGGACTGGGGATTTGACTTGTACTGCTCCTGGATGGAGAGGAAATACTGCGCCTGGGCTTCCAACTTGCCCACCACAGTCTCCTGATAGGCCTTCGCCTCGTTCACCAGGCGGTCGCTGGTGGCGGCAGCCTGAGTCAGAATCTGATTGGCGTAGGTCTCGGCAGTCTGGATGGTGGTCTGACGATTACGCTCGCTGGCATTGACCTGGTTGAAGGCCTGCAGTGCGGCGGCGGGGGGCTGATAGATGCCCACCAGAGTCACCGTCTGCAACTCAATGCCCAGGCCAATCTCGTCCACCAACTTCGCCAGACGACTGCGGACACGGTCCTCAATGCGGACGGTCTCCATGGCACCCTGGTCGTTCTTGATGACCTTGCTGGCGCGGATGATATCCTCGGTAGTCCAGTTGGCGGTCTCGGACAGGACGGCGTCGGAAAGCAGGTTTCGGATGATCAGCTCATGACCACGGAGGCGGTCTTCTGCCTTGACCTGCTCGGAGGAGGGCAGATAGAAGGACTTGGTGGTCTTGGTGTCGTCATAGAAGTTCAGGTAGTAGCTGGCTGCGTCATCTACGCGGTAGGAGACAACCCACTCCGCATGGAAGATATGCATGTCGCCTGCCACCAGATAGCCATCCACGCCATTGCGCAGTTCGCGGGCGGCAGCGCCCATCATGGCGCCAGTGGGGGCGACCCAGGCCTTGAAGGTGCTTTCCGTGGAGACGGAGACGGATTTGTTGGCGGGGACCATGATCACTTCGTCAACGGGATACGGATAGGACCAGTACCACTTGCCGCTCTGAAGGATGGGAGAGTCACCCGTATCGCCGGCGTGCTTCTGGAGCACACCGAAACGCAGCTGCATGGCTTCGAACTGCTCGTCCACCCGGAAGATACCGCTGAAAACGAAGTAGTAGACGAAGACACCGATAATCAGTGCGAGGAAACAGAAGAAGAGAATGCGGAGCATCCGGGTCAGGCTCGCCAGGCCAGTCCCTTGTGCGTTTCCGCCATTTTGGAGTTCGAGATTGCTGTCTTCCATGGTATTTTCTCCGTGGAAATAACCCTACTTGCCTTCGGAAATCTTCTGCAGAGCGCCGGGAGCCAGCAGATTGAAGGGAGCGGTGGTGGTATCCAGAATCAGGGTGTCCTTTTCGCCGAGAGAACCCTTCAGGGCTTCCAGATTGCGCAGGAAGGTGGCCAGTTCGGGATTCTGGGCAAAGACCTTGTATGCCTCGGCGGCCTTGGCATCGCCTTCACCACGGATCTTGGTGGCTTCGGCCTGGGCCATGGTGATGATCTTGGAAGCCTGGGTAGTGGCGTCACTGCGGATCTTATCTGCCTCGGCCTGGCCTTCCATCTCGAACTTCTTGGCCTTCGCTTCACGCTCGGAAATCATGGCGGCGAAGATGTTCTGGGTGACGGTGGCGGGGAAGCCCAACTGACGGAAGCCAATGCGGACGATATCGATACCGAACTGTCTCAGCACGCTGTCGTGGATGGCGTTACGCATTTCGTCCTCAATCTGGGAGAGGACGCTGGCGCCATCACGTTCGCCAACCATGGCAGAGAAGGCGTACTTGGAGATGATGGCGGAACGGGCGCCGCGGACTTCGTCGGAGAGCTTGCGCTCGGCGGCCTCGGTGGAATCCAGGGACTTGAGGAAGGTCTTGGGATCGCCCACTTTCCAGAGGACGTAGGTGGAGATGACAATCTGCTGGTTATCGCTGGTCATATACTGTTCGTCATGACCGATGGCCAGCTCATAGCACTGGATGCGCTTGTCATGGCGCCAGATGGAGTTGATGAAGGGCCAGCGGAAATGCAGGCCGCTGCCGTATTCCACCAACTCGCCCGAGTAGGTCTTCAACAGCGCGTATTCGGTTTCCTTCACCTGGAAGGTAACCATGACCACAATGAAAATCGCCACAACCAGCAATGCCAGCAGAACCACCGGCCAGTGCTTGGAGATCATTTTCTGTTGTTTTTCGTCTTTCATAATCGTATGATTTGGAATTGAGTTATTGAATTCAAAAGGGTTTCACGCTACTCGGAGAGGTTCAAGTCCAGCAGGGCATTCTTGGCCTTGCGCTCCAAATTCAGCCAAAGGACTTCGTTGGAGGCATTGCCGGTGACGACATACTTCCGGACCAGGCTGCCACGCTCTTCAAAGGCATCGTAGTAGCTGTTCAGCATATACTGCTTGGGAGAAGCATTGTAGCAGAGCACCTGCCCCGCATAGCGCTGGGCATCCGCCTCCGCCAGGACGATATGGCTTTCCTTGTAGGCGTTGGCTTCATTGAGGACCTGGCGCTGCACGGCGTCGGAGATGACGCGGTTGCTGTTGGCGAAGGTCTGGGCATCCTGAACCATGCGCTTCTTATCCACCGTGGAGGCAGTGATGCGGTCAAAGGACTCGCCCACGCCAAATGGGGGATGGAGGCCTGTAAGAGCCACGAAGACCACTTCCACACCCAAATCCATCTCATCCGCGGATTTCTGAATGCGCTCTTTGAGGACAGACATGGCTTCACCACGGCCCGCGCCCAGCAGGTCGTCCCAATCGCAGTGGATAAAATACTCCAGCAGCTCGCGTTGGGCGAGATTCTTGAGGATTTCACCCGCATTGCGATTTAGATAGGAATACTTGTAGAGGTCATTGACACGGAAGAAGAGCGGGATGTGTGCACTGAAGAGTCCCACGCCCTGCTGGCCCATGGCGTTGCCCTGGATATCCAGGCTCATGCGCTCCACATTCTTGGCACCCACCAGGAAATTCGCCTCGCCCTTGTGTTCTTCCTGGACCGTCCAAAGCACCACGGCCTCATTTTCCTCGTGCTTTTCCTCGCCGTGACCATGGCCATCCTCGGAGTGGCTGTCGTGAGAACCAGGCTGCTCCACTTCCTCATCTTCGTCATGACCGCCGATGGTCAGTTCCTGGACTTTGTCGGAAGAGAAGCGATAGATCGTCTCGAAGGGATAGGGCAGCTTGAAATAGGAGCCAGGCCCCATGGGGGTGGTGGAGACGACACGACCGAAACGCTCACGGAGAGCGGTCTCGGAGGAATCCACCACAACGATGCAGGTCATCAGCCAGAAGGCCGCCACCATCACCATGAAGAGGGGAACGATGGTCCGCTCCAGGAAGTGGTAGAACCAGGCGTCGGAAACCCGGAAACCAAACTGGTAGTCCAGAGAATTCGCCACATTTCGGGCCACACTGCCGGGCTCGGTGAAGAGAGAGAGCAGACGGGACTCGGGAAGCGGGCGCTCTTCTTCATTGGGCATTCTGGGACGATAGAACTCGATGACGAAGGAGAGAATCATCTCGATGGCCAGAATCGCCAGGACAATCAGCCCCAATTTGCTCAAAGAGCGGTCCATGCTCTCCTGGAAGCGATGGAAATGGCGGCTGAAGAAGATGAAGCTGCCCAGCAGATAGAGGAAGCCCGTCAAGAGCAACCATGCGGCGGCGGGACGGATCCAGCGGCAGCCCTGTTCACGGGAGACGCCGATGAAGAAGCTCCCTGCCACCAGTGTAGCGATGCAGCAGCAGAAGGAGAGAATCGCCAGAGAGAGGGGATTTGCCACCTGATAGTCATAATCCAGATACCGCAAAGCGATCCAGCGATTGAGGACAAAGAGTCCCAGCGCGACGCCCATGCCGATGGTGGCGGCGGGAACGAAATACTTGACGAACTGGGTATTGGAACGGGTCGCCAGACGCACTGCCTCGTCGGCATCCCCAAAGAGTTCGGTGGCGCCATGCTGGCGGTGATATTCTGCCGCATCCCGTTCTTCCTGACGCTGTCTGCGTTCAAAAATTGCGCGTCCAGCGGCAAGCAATCCCAATGCCGCAGTCATGACCGCGGCGGTG
Source organism: Lentisphaeria bacterium UBA1724 (assembly GCA_002315885.1). Classification (GTDB taxonomy): domain Bacteria; phylum Verrucomicrobiota; class Lentisphaeria; order Oligosphaerales; family Oligosphaeraceae; genus UBA1724. The sequence continues at coordinate 52,619 of DCIO01000110.1, read as the reverse complement.
CAAGCGGGGGTCATGGCTTTTGCGTGGCCGGAGTTGATGATAAACAACCCGACCACCAGGAAAACAAGACCGCCACAAGCGACGGCCAGACCCAAATTCCTAGGGCGATGACTAAGTTCTTTCATAAAAACAAGTGGGAAATGTATGGAACAAAAAAAGATTATCCCGTACTATACCGCAAAATTCCGCGTTAGAGGGCGATGAATATAATTTTCATGACGCAAGTGTCTGTGCTTGTACGTCACGAACACGCGCCTCGATGCGTTTGCGGAACAGGGTAACGAAGACCACCACCGCAGCATCAAGGAAGACTCAGCCATAGGAGTTTAGAAACAGCAGTTCAGACGAATTCCCCCCCAGAAGGTCCCTGCGGAATTGAAATCGCTGGAACGCGCCGCATCCCGTGCGCGGCCATCGGGGTGGCAATCCACTTCCACAAAGGGCTCCAGCGACCAATGCTCCGCAAAAGCCCAGGGAATTGCGCTATGCCAGGCAATGGTATAGAAGGCATTGCCGTCGCAGTCGTCGTCGGTCAGTTTCTGCATCTTCCGCGTATCGCCCCAATAGAGCAGAAAGCCATTTTCCAACTGGAGAGTGCCCTTTTCGTTCAGGGCGAAATGGGTAGTGATATCGGCGATGGCGTAAGTCTCGTTCTTGCCGTAGTTGTGGCACAACGTCAGACCGCCCGTCAGCGCAAAAATGCCCTTCTGGTAGATTTCGTCCAGCAGGAATGCCAAAGACACCTCACCTGAATTCTCATTGGAATTTCCGGGATACTGGTTATATGTCCAGCAAATATCCACGAGGACGGGTCCCATAATGCCCGCATTCACGAATTTCATTCCATAGCCCATGTAGAGACGATCGTCCTGAAAACGGCGACGGCGTCCCGCCTTATCCGAGAAGTTGTATGTGGACCGCACGCCGAGATACAACCCGCTTTCGGTGATTTCCGCCTGTTGCGTAAAGACGGGCGAGGAATTCTGGCACCAGCCATCCCGGAAATACTTGGTGGAGAGACCCAATCCCAAAGAGAAATCGGGTTCGAAGGGTCGTACGGGAGCCACCTTCCTCACGGGGACATCCTTCGGCGCAGGCGCGGGTTCGGGCAGTTTGAAGAGCGGCTGAGGCTGGAGGGCTTTCGCGGGATCCAGCGTCGCGGGTTTCGGGGCAAATTGCTGGCGCGTCTCAAAGGACTGCCCAAAAAGCGATACCGCGAAGAGAAAAGCGAGAATGGGTAGGTATTTCGGCATATTCCAGGTCGTATTATTTCTTGAGGCTCTCGCCTCAAAGCACACAACAAAGGAGCGGGTCCTGTGCCCGGAGCGAGAGCCCCGGGAGGGGGCGGCAGCCCCCGGGTCGTGTGCCCGGAGCGCAGAGCTCCCGGGTCGTGTGCCCGGAGCGCAGAGCCCCCGGGTCGTGTGCCCGGAGCGGCAGCCCCCGGGTCCTGTGCCCGGGGCGAGAGCCCCGGGGTTATTTAGAAGAGTTCGGGTTGATGGGGCGCGGTTCCGGAAGTGCGCCCGAAGCGCCGCAGGGCTCGGTCGGTGACGATTCGGCCGCTGGGAGTACGCAGGAGGAACCCCTCCTGGATGAGGTAGGGTTCGTAGACATCCTCGATGGTCTCTTCTTCCTCGCCCACGGCTACCGCCAGGGACTTCAGTCCCACGGGGCGTTCCTTGAACTTGACGATGATGGTCTCCAGGATCCGGTTGTCCATTTCGTCCAATCCGTCGTCATCGATATTGAGCATCTTCAGGGCTTCAGCGGCAATGGGTTTGGTCACCACGGAAGAATGCCGGACCTGTGCGAAATCCCGCACCCACCGAAGGAGGTTGTTGGCGATACGGGGAGTCCCCCGCGCGCGGCGCGCGATTTCCAGAAGTCCCTCTTCCTCCGCTTGTACGGAAAGTACCCGCGCGCTGCGTATCAGGATAGTCTGGAGTTCCAAAGGCGAGTAATACGCCATTCGGCATTTCATGGTGAAGCGGTCCCGCAAAGGCGCCGAGAGCTTCCCCTGACGGGTGGTGGCGCCAATCAGGCAGAAATGGGGCAGATTGACCTGCACGGAACGGGCGGCCACGCCGGAATCCACCATGATGTCGATGCGGAAGTCCTCCATGGCGCTGTAGAGGTATTCCTCCACCTGACGGGGCAGGCGGTGGATTTCATCGATGAAAAGCACATCGCCCTCATCCAGACTGGAAAGCAACCCCGCCAAATCGCCGGGCTTTTCAATGACGGGTCCGCTGGTGGCTTTAAGCTGACGTCCGCAGGCATTGGCAATGATATTGGCCAGGGTGGTCTTGCCCAATCCAGGAGGTCCCGACAGCAGCACGTGGTTCAGGGGCTCGCCACGCCCCGTGGCCGCGGCGACCATAATCTGGAGTTGCTCCTTCACATTCCCCTGCCCCGGAAAATCCGCAAACATCTGCGGACGGAGGCTCTTGTCGAACTCCTCTTCCTTGGAGTTCATCTCAGAGGTGATAAAACGAGTATCTTCTGATGCCATGCGAAATTACCCCCTAGCTCCGAAATTTTCCCAGAGAACGCGTAATCAACGCAGAGGTAGAGAGCTCCTGTCCCTGAGCATCCGCCAGGACCGCCTGGATTGCCTTCTGGGCATCGTCGTGCTTGTAGCCCAGGGTCTCCAGGGCCTTGACGGCATCCTGCGCCGCGGAAGAGAGCTCCTTGGGGGCAGCTTCGCCGGATACGGCAGCGGGTGCAATCCCCGTGGCCTCCCCGAATTCGCCGATATGGCCCTTCAAATCCAGAACCAACTGGGCGGCACTCTTCTTGCCAACGCCGTTGATTTTCGACAGCAATTTCAAGTCTTCGGAAGCCACCGCCTGCAATAGCGCAGGGATGGACATAGATGAGAGCACCCCCAGCGCCATGCGAGGACCAAAGCCCTTCACCGACGCCACGATGGTCTCGAAGAGGCGCTTTTCCTGGCGGGTGGCAAAGCCATAGAGGGTGATGGCGTCCTCCCGAACCGCCATGGAGGTATAGAGGGTGACCGAGGCATCCACCGGAGGGAGTTTTTCCGCGGTAGAGACGGGTATCAGCATCTCGTATCCCACGCCATGCACATCCACCACCGCCTTTTCCGCAGTGCACTCCAAAAGGGTTCCCGTCAATTGCGCAATCATAGTTATCTCGTCAGTTCTTCCAGTATCGTGGCCTTTCCCAGGACACTATCCATAATCAGTCGATAGGAACGACCATGCATATTCCAGGCGACCTCGGGTCCAGCGGCCTCCCCATCGGGATAGAAAAAGTATGCGATGCCATCATAGCCATCCGTATTCTCGGGCAATTCCGTCCACTCAACGCCGTCAGGCACGTCGTAGGAATTGGCTCCAGGCAGGATAGCGCCCTTCCCTTCCGTCCCAGTCAACGGCGCCAGGACACCGGGATGCCAATCCTTGTCCAGGGACTGGGTCAGACTCGAGACCTGGAAGCTCTTCTGACCGGGATTCAAGACCAATACCATGGGTTTCCCCGTGGCACGGGCACGCATGGCCGTCTCGCCGTATGCCTCACGTATCGCCGACAAGGCCTGCTCCGCCGCCATGCGACGACCGCCACCACCGACACGCGGTGCCACCAACGCCACCACCAACATGATGATGACGCACACCACAATCATCTCAATCATGGTGTAGCTACGGCGTTGGCAAAAACAAGACGACATGCGAATTCGATAAAAAAAGGGATACCTCCCCTTGCCTACATTGAGAATTGAGAATTGAGAATTGAGAATTGAGAATCGCCCTACTGCCAGCAGGAGAGATCGGCGTTGTAGCCCTCTCCGCCCTGAGTCTTATCTGCGCCGTAGCTCATGATATCGAAGGGCTGTCCATCGGAACCCGGGCAGGTGTAGGTAAAATCATTATCCCAGCCGTCTTTCGGCAGGTTCTTGGCATCCAGATAGGGGCCTTCCCACTTGGAATTGCTGGTCTTGGTCATGAGGTCATCCAAGCTGGCGGGATATTCGCTGCAATCCATATAGAAGGACTGGACGGCGTCCTTGAGGTTCATCAACTGCGCCTGTGTGGTCTTGACGCGCGCCTTGTCCAGCGAACCGATGATCTGTGGTCCCACCAATGCGGCAAGCATACCGATGATGACCACGACAATCATGATTTCAATCAAGGTAAAAGAGCGGCGCACCGCCATGCGGCGCATTTTCTTGTTGACAGACTTTTCCATAATGGGTAATTTTTCCGTTGGAGAGTTCGAATGAAAGAAATTCAGGTTGTTCTTTTGGCGTGAATTATACCGCGTGCTGCATATCCATGATGGCCGTGAACATCAACAGCACCACCAGACCGATGCCCAATCCCAGGAAGACAATGATCAGTGGCTCGAAAAGGGAGAGCAGACGCTTGATGGACTTCTTCAGGTCATTTTCGTAGCGGTCCGCCACACGGTCCAGCATCTCTTCCACATTGCCCGTCTCTTCGCCCACGGAAATCATACGGAGCATCATGGAAGGAATGTAGTTGCTCTTGGAGAGTGCCCCAGAAATCTTCTGTCCCTGACGCAATTCTCCCGCCACTTCGTCCAGGGACCCACGCATGGTCAGATTCTGGATGACGCGATTGGCGATGGAGACGGTATTCAACAGCGGCACGCCACTGCGCATCAGAATCGCCATGGTCCGGGCAAAACGGGAGAGATTGCTGTAGAGGACCAATTTGCCGAAAATGGGCAACTTCACCGTGAGGCTATCCCACCAGCGACGAAGGCCCGTGTCAGTCCGGCGGATTTGTGAAATCATCCAAATCAAGAGCGCCACCAGGATAAAGGAAATCCACCAGTATGACCGCACGAAATTGGAGACCGCCATCAGGAAATCCGTGGCGGCGGATTGGATGCCCGCCCCTGCCAGGGAGGTGGCGAATTTCGGGACGATGACACCCAGCACAAACCCCAGCATGGCGATACCCGCCACTGCAATGAAGCCGGGATAAATGGAACTGGAGATGATGAAGCTCTTGAGTTCTGCTGCGGTAGTCATGAAATTCCGCAGCTGCCCCATCACCTGCGGCAGAGCGCCAGCCTCCTCGCCGGCCTCCACCACACCCGCATAGACTGCGGGGAAGGTGCTTCCCTGGTCTTTGACCAAATCAGAAAGACGGCGGCCTTCATGAAGTCCACGGCGTAAATCCCCCACCAACTTCTGCAGCTGTGGGTTATCGGGTTCGTCTCCCAGAATTGCCAGTGCTCGCTCCAGGGGGATATTCGCCTCCAGCAAGGGCACCAACCTATCCGTGAAATCCACCACATCCACGCCCTTCTTCAGGAAACCCTGGTGACCACGCGCGGCTGCGCCCTCCCCCAGGAACGCCAAGGGGACCATCCCACGACGCTGCAAACGCCGCGCGGCGTCATTCTGCGAATCGCCCTCGATGAGGATTTCGCTGACCTTGCCTGCGGCATCACTGACTTTGTATTTGAATAACGGCATTCTTTGAAATGCTTAATGCTTGATGCTTAATGCTTAATGAAGGATGGGGAGGTTTCCCCATACCCCTCTTCGCCACTGGGAAAACTGGAAAACCTGGAGCAACTCCGATGCCCTTCTGTCCTGTGTGAGCCCTTTAGGGCGAAAACTGGAAAACCTGGAGCAGCTTCGAGGCCCTTCTGTCCTGTGTGAGCCCTTGAGCAGGTACGAGATCCTTCTGTCCTGTGTGAGCCCTTTAGGGCGAAAAAAAGGTTTAGAGCGAAGCATCGCGTTTTGCGGAATCCTCCGGGGGGTCCAGCAAGGTCACGTGCAAGGGGCGCATCATCAGGGTTTCCCCATCCACCAGGAACTTAATCCAGTAGGTATCGGGGTAGTTGAAATTCAGACGCTGGAGCATGAAGACCAGATCCACGACCTGCGTGGGGTTCTTGAATTTCAGCGTTCCCTTTCCCGAAAAAATCACCTCGTTCTTGCTCTCACTAACCAACTCCAACGTGCAGGGGTAGCTGCCATTGCCGCTGGTCAGGGAGACAAGCAAATGAAACGCGGGATAGACGCAGGGGAACTTGGTGACCCGAATGGCGCCAATGATACCCACGAGAGACTTCTTCCCCGAAATGCGATCCTCAATGAGAGTATCACACGGAATCAAGCTAATGCCCATGGGCAGTTCTACATAAGAACTCATTGCTACCTCCATTAACGATTGCCACACACTTTTATTTTCCGCCAATTCCTCAATATATCCTAAATTGCCCCTATCGCCGTAACCCTGGAATACTCTTTCTCCGAAAAGGCTATTTCCCCATAGGAATCCGCTTCACGCCATTGTGGTTGATGCGAGGCAGTTCCAGTAACTGTGTCGTCACCTCACCCTCCTGACGTTCCAGAAGGAATTCACCGCTTTCCAGATTTCGGAAGAAAAAATGGCATCCATTCTTGCCACGATAAAGCTCCCCCTCGTTTTCGCCGCCAGGAAGACGCCGATAGACAAAAGTCCACCCGTCGAATTCCGTTGTCCACTGTCGTCCCTCCTGGGGTTGTAGCCGTTCCATGGCGGTGCCCGTCTCCACGGCATCCTGGATGACGCTCTGCCAATCGCCGCGACTTCTGGAATCCTCCGCCACCACAATCCGACGTACCTCCAGCCCCTTGAGGAGCGCCTTAGCGCCTTTTGGATAAGGTGCGCCAGTGGGAAGAAACACCCCTGCCAGCATTGCCACGCCGTCATTTTGCAAGGAAGTCCGCAGTGCGCTTCCCGCCGTGGAACACCCAGGCAGGAGCACCACCGCCTCCTCCGCGCTCTCCGACAAAGCATTCACCAGCGCCACGGCAGGCAAGCCGCCATCCCCCCCCCAGGCAACCAGGAAGGCGGGGGAATGGTCCTTCCCCACACCGCCACCAATCAATGCGGTGGCAGGCACTAGAAAAAGCACCGCCAGTGCCAGAACGCCAATCAGACGCCCCGCCAGCGCAAACCAGCGGGACTCCTTCGTCGGTTGTTCTTTTGACTCCGCCATGACATCCAATTAATACTGGCGCATCAATCCGATGACGGTCCCCTGGACCTGCAATTTGTCCAAATCCACGAAACGGGAAGAGAACTCGGAATTGGCGGGGCGCAGTTCCCATTTGCCATCGGTGAGGTAGATGTATTTCACGGTGACGGCGTCATCCAGGCACGCGATGACCACATCGCCGATTTTGACCTTGTCGGCCTTCTGGGCAATCAGCAGATCCCCATCCAGAATGCCCGCATCCCTCATGCTTTCGCCCTGGACCTTCACCGCAAAGAGCGGCTGCCCATTGAGAGCACGGTTGGCAATCAGAGACGGATCCAGAGTGACATAGCGTTCGACATGCTCCTCCACCTCGCCAGGGATTCCCGCGGAAATGCGTCCCAGCACAGGGATGGAGAGGCTCATGGAGAAGTGGTGCATCTTTGGGGTGCCAGGCAGAGAGATGCTCCGTGCCTTGGAAGAACGATTGAGGACACCCTTACGCTGGAGGGCCTTCACGTGGGCAAACGCGGTAGCGGGCGTCACATCAAAGTGGTCGCTGATTTCATTGATGGTAGGGGCCATGCCCTGCTCTTGGCCATATTTGCCGATAAAATCCAGAATCTGCTTCTGTTTGTCAGTCAATCCTTTCATTGGTCGCTCCTGTTTTTGTGGTAGTTTCTCCTGAAAACACAAAAGAAAATCAGTGATAACGACCTTAATCTATTGACTTAATTTGATTTGTCAAATACTTATTTGCTAATTTTGATAGTTTTTACTAAATTTTGAGCAAAAAAAAGCGCCCGGCCGTTGACGACCGAGCGCTTTTAAGAGTGGCGCCAAAGCAGGGACTTGAACCCCGGACCCGCTGGTTAACAGCCAGCTGCTCTAACCGACTGAGCTACTTTGGCAACGGGGCTTAAGATAGTGTCTTTTTTTCAGATTTCAAGTCATTTCCTCTTAAAAAAGGACTTTTTTTCTGAAAAATGCTTTTTTTCGACACCTACCAGTTTTTCTATGCGCTACCTTCCTTTGAAGAGTCGTTCACTTCTGCCAACATGGCATCTATATCTTGGAAGGCATTTTCCAATGCTTCACAATGATAGAGGTCATACATTCTGAAGATTCGCATGGTGATGCCACATTCATCCCACTGTTTCAGAATTGTATCAGCCGGCATCCCCTTTGCGTATGCGTACTGTTCCAAGAGGAAGATAAAGAATTGCATTTCCTTGGAGAGTTCCTTCATCTTATTCTCCTGCAATATATTGAGAGTTCCTTGGATTTCCTGTCTCTTGTTCGCACTCCCAAATTTCAAAGAGGGCGGCCTGACCAAATTCCCACATTGCCATTTTGGGATTTGATAGCATCTCGTATGTCTGGGAGAAGAGGAAACGACGCATTGCATCGAACTCCGAAAGGGAATACTTTTCGCAAATTCGTGTTACGACTTCACGGCAGTAGAAGTCAAGAAGAAATGGCATAAATTTTTCATTCATTGCTCAATCACCTCAGATAGAGTAAGCAGTCCAAGAGCTTTTTCTGTTTTACAGACATATTGATCACACAATCTCTGAGGCGCCAGACGACGAATAGCCTCCTCCAGCTCCAGGAATCCTCCCAGGAAAAGAGTCACAGTAGTAACAGTTTGATCATTGGCCACAGGCCCTACTATGAGATCGTAGTTATCATTTACAGACATTCCCCGGCGATTTGCCGCAACGAACTCCAGCCAATCGGCATTGGCCCGCGGAAAAGTCAGGACAGTCAAATCTTTAGGAACTGGAAACGGGTATTCGAATACAGTCGTAGTCGGACGCCCTTGTTTTCTGCGTTCCCAAGTGCGGACTGCCCATCGCTCCGCCTGTTCCCGTGAGGAAGTCAAATAGAACCCCATGCCGAAATCAAGACGGCGTTCTGGACGCAACAGCACAGGTTGCGTAACTGCTTGATTGCTCCCATGGTAGAGTAACATTTTTGTTCCTTGAATTTCTCTTTGCAAGAAAATATAGCACGATACGACAACTTCGTGGGGGAATCCCCCGCCTCACCCCCAGCAGGCGACGCGGTGTCCTGGGGAGAGTTCCCGCATGGGAGGCAGCGTCTTGCGGCACTGGTCGGTGGCCTTGGGGCAACGGGAGGCGAAGGGGCAACCTGCGGGGGGACGCAGGAGGCTTGGGACGCTCCCTGGGATGCTCTTGAGATTCGCGGGGTCATCCTGAAGGCTGGGACTGGATTCCAGCAACCCCTGGGTGTAGGGATGAGTGGGATTGCGGAAGAGTTCCTGAGTAGGGGCTTCCTCCACCACCCGCGAGGCATACATCACCACCACACGAGTGCACATCTCCCAGATGACGCCCAAATCGTGGGTAATCAACAGCAGCGCCCGGGAGCGTGTCTTGTCAGAAGTGACCTCGTGCAGCAGATCCAGCACCTGTGCCTGGATTGTCACATCCAAAGCGGTAGTAGGCTCATCGGCGATCACCAGCTTGGGTTCCAGGAGCATCGCCATGGCAATCATCACTCGCTGGCGCATTCCTCCCGAGAGTTCGAAGGGGAAGGATTTCAGGCAACGGGAGGGATCCGCGATACCCACCCGCTTCAACCAAGACAGAATCAACTCCTGCTCCTGGACAGCAGCCATTTTTCGATGAAGTCGGATGGTCTCCAGCATCTGGTCGCCGATGCGATGCAAAGGCGACAACGCGGTCATGGGTTCCTGGAAGATCACACCGATTTCCGCCCCGCGGATTTTCCGCAATTCACTGGGTGCCAAGCTGACCAGTTCTCGGCCGTCAAATTGAATGCTCCCCGAAACCGTCCGGCCCGGCGGAGAGGGAATCAACCGAGGAATTGACATGGAAGTCACGGACTTCCCACAGCCGGATTCCCCCACAATCCCCAGGGACTCGCCAGGAGACAATGTGAAGCCGACGTCATTGACCGCATGGACGACGCCGTCATCGGAGTCGAATTCCACCGTCAAGTGCGATATGTTCAAGAGAGAGGACATGATAGGAACAAAAAAGCCGTCGGAGGAGCTCCGGCGGCTTTCGAGAGGCGTGGATTATTTTGCGGCGTCGGACTTCTGCTGCGCCTGGTATTCGGCTTCCTTCGCGGCTGCCTCCGCCCAGATGCGCTGTTGCTGTTCGCGGATTTCCTGACGGCGAATCTTCCCCGAGACCGTCTTGGGCAATTCGCTGACGAATTCGATGACGCGGGGATACTTGTAAGGCGCGGTATTGTGCTTGACGAAGGTCTGGATTTCCTTCTTGAGTTCCTCGGTAGGCTCATACCCCTTGGTCAGCACGATGGTGGCCTTGATGACCTGGCCGCGGGTGGGGTCAGGCACGCCCGTGATGGCGCACTCCAGCACCGAGGGATGCTCCATGACAGCGCTTTCCACTTCGAAGGGTCCCACGCGGTATCCCGACGTCTTGATCACATCGTCGGCGCGTCCCATGAACCACAGGAATCCGTCCTCGTCGCGCCATGCCATATCGCCGGCGTGGTAGTACCCGTCATGCCAGCGGGACTTGGTCTGTTCCTCGGCATGATGGTAACCGCGGAAGAGTCCCACCAGATAGCCGTCACCGGTGCGGAGGCACATCTCGCCCTCTTCACCGGCTTCCACCACCTTGTTGTCGGGACCGACCAACTCCAGGTTCAGTGAGGGTGAAGGCCGTCCCATGGAACCCGGTTTTGGGTCATCCCAGGGCCAGTTGGCGGCGATAACCACGGTTTCGGTCTGCCCGAAGCCCTCGCGGATCTTCAGTCCAGTCTTGTGGAGGAACTGGTAGTAGACCTCGGGATTCAGGGGCTCGCCCGCCGTGGTGGCATACTTGATGTTGGATAGGTCAAAACGGCTCAGGTCCTGCTTGATGAGGAAACGATAGACCGTGGGTGGTGCACAGAAGGAGGTCACCTTGTACTGCACCACCTTCTCCAGCATCTTCTCCGCATCAAAGCGGTCGTAGTCGTAAACGAAAATCCGCGTGCCGGAAATCCACTGTCCGTAGAGTTTTCCCCAGGCGCACTTGGCCCAGCCTGTATCTGCCATGGTGTAATGCAGACCGCCATCCTGGACATTCTGCCAGTATTTTCCGCAGAGGATATAGCCCAGGGCCTGCTCGTAGGCATGGAGAACCATCTTGGGATTGCCGCTGGTGCCACTGGTGAAGTAGATCAGCATGGGGTCGCCGGATTCGTTGCGCTCCGCACGGGGAGGAGTCGACCAATCCTCGGAGTAACTCCCCTCCACCGCGTGGTAGTCAATCCAGCCAGGACGGGCACCAGAGACACAAATCTTCGTCCTCAGGATATCCCCCGTCTTGACCTGCGCGGTATCCACCTCGTCCAGCAGATTGTCGGACTCCACCGCAATCAGCGCCTTGACCTCCGCGCATTCGAAACGGTAGACTAAATCGTGCTCCTTCAGCATGTGGGTGGCGGGAATCGCAACAGCGCCCACTTTGTGACAGGCCATCATCGCCGTCCAGAACTCGTGACGGCTCTTCAACACCAGCATGACGCTGTCACCCTTGCCGATGCCTTCGGATTTCAGCAGATTCGCCAGACGATTGCAACGACGGCGCAATTCCGCAAAGGTAATCACCTGCTCTTCACCATTGTCGTCACACCATACCAATGCGACTCGCTCGGGTTCCTCGTCGGCATAGCAATCCAGCACATCGTATGCGAAATTGAAATGTTCAGGGACATTCACCTTGTAGTTGTGAAGGAAATCCTGATAGGAGTCGAATTCAATTCGCGGAAGGAATTTTGAGAGGAGAGACATAAGGCGTATCGTTTGTTGGAAGATTCAACCAAAAAGCAACTGCAGTCTAACAACGGAATGCGTATAACCGCGTTGCCTAGATGACGATGGCGATGAATTTCGCAGGGCAGTCGCCGACAGCGGCCATGCCGTGGGGATTGCTGGAATCGAAGTAGATGCTGTCACCAGGGCCCAGGACGATTTCATTGCCACAGAGGACAATCTTCAGCTTGCCTTCCAGGACATAGTCCATTTCCTGACCAGGATGGGAGTTCAGCGCCACGGATGCGTCTTCGCCTTTGCTGGGGCAGGATACCAGAAGCGGCTCAATGACCTTGCCCTTGAAATGCGGGAAAAGTGCGGAATACTGATACTGCTTACGGCGGTTGACCTGCACGCCCTTACCCGCGCGCGTCACCGTAAAGGCGATGGAGTGGGACTCCTTACCCGTCAGCAACAGGGAGAGATCCACCTTCAGAATCTGCGCGATTTCATTCAGGCAGCTGACGGACAAGTCCTCGGAACCGCTTTCCATCTTGCGGTAGGTCTCTTCGGAAACACCGAGTTTCTCGGCCATCTCAACAATGGTAACTTCCTGTAGGTCGCGTAGTTCGCAGATGCGTTCTGCGATTTCATGATTCAAATCCTGTGCCATAGTTCAGTCGTTAACAGAAGTTCAGTTGGGAATAGAGATGGGAACTGTTTTTGTAAAACAAGGTAATGTAATACCAATCTCCGTTACGGGACGGCATACAGGGGGATTTCCCTCCAGACCTTCTCCATTCATACCGAATTCCTGTCAGAAGAAGAGACATTGTCGAAATTGCGGTCAAGATGCACACAGTCCTGTACATGCGTTCCTTTCTGCCCAACTTCGTCATCGTCGAAAGCACCCACAACCTAATCACCCAAATAGTATCAAATTTAACAATATTCTGGCAATATTCTCTATGCTCTTTTCCCGAAACTGCCCGATAATCTTTTGATTAAGTAATACATTTAGTATTTTCCGGAATTTCTGTTTTCGTTTCATACACAACACCACTCCTTTTTACCATGAACTACGACAAGAATGGCGCCCTGCTGGGCACTTGCATCCCCGAGATTTCCGCCCCCAAGACTGGCAAAGTCCGTGACGTCTTTGATTTGGGCGACAGCCTGCTCTTCGTGGCCACCGACCGCATCAGCGCTTTCGACTGCATCATGCCCAACGGCATTCCCGGCAAAGGCAAGGTCCTGACCCAGGTGAGCCTGAACTGGTTCTCCATCCTGACTGGCCTGAAGAACCACCTGATCACCGCCGACGTGACCAAGTATCCCGCCGTGCTCCAGAAGTACGCCAAGGACCTGGACGGACGTTCCATGATCGTCAAGAAGCTCAAGATGCTCCCCGTGGAGTGCATCGTCCGAGGCTATCTGACTGGCTCCGGTTATGAGAGCTACACCAAGACCGGCAAGGTCTGCGGCATCCAGCTCCGTGAGGGCTATGTCAACGCCGACAAGCTGGACGAGCCCATCTTCACTCCCACCACCAAGGAAGAGTCCGGCCACGACATGGCAATCACCTTCGATGAACTGAAGAAGGTCATCGGTGACGACCTGGCTACCGCCCTGAAGGAGGCATCCATCTCCCTCTATCTCCAGGCCGCAGACTACGCACGCGCCCGCGGTATCATCATCGCAGATACCAAATTCGAATTCGGCGTGGACGAAAATGGCGAGCTGGTCCTGGCGGACGAGGTCCTCACTCCCGACTCCAGCCGCTTCTGGCCACAGGAATCCTACGCCCCCGGAAAGAATCCCCCCAGCCTGGACAAGCAGTTTGTCCGCGACTACCTGGATTCCATCCACTTCAACCACCAGCCCCCCGCCCCCGAACTGCCTCCCGAAATCGTCGCCAAGACCGTGGAGAAGTACGAAGGCGCCCTGGCAAAACTGAAGGCATAATTCAATGCTTAATGCTTAATGCTCAATGCTTAATGAAGTAGAAATCATGAAGCATTGAGTAAAAGAGGAGTATGGGGACATCTCCCCATCCGTAACTCATTCCGCATACCAATTTTCTGTCCTGTGTGAGCGCTTTAGCGCGAAATTAAGCCATGTCCAACCACGATACCTTCCAGAGTCCCTTCTCCGTCCGATACGCAAGCAAGGAGATGCAGCGCATCTTCTCGGAGCAGCACAAGTTCTCCACCTGGCGCAAGCTGTGGATTGCCCTGGCGGAATCCGAGCAATCCCTGGGTCTTTCCATCACCGACGAGCAGCTTGAGGAGTTGCGTGCCCATGTGGAAGACATCAACTTCGAGGTGGCCGAGGCCCGCGAGAAGATTGTCCGTCACGATGTGATGAGCCACGTCTTTGCCTACGGCGAGCTGTGCCCCAAGGCGAAGGGCATCATCCATCTGGGAGCTACCTCCTGCTATGTTGGTGATAACACCGACCTGATCATCATGCGGGAAGGCCTGAAACTCCTGCGTGGAAAGCTGGTCACCGTGGTGGAGAACCTGGCGGCCTTCGCCGAGAAGTATGCCGACATGCCCACCCTGGCATTCACACACTTCCAGCCCGCACAGCCCACCACCGTGGGCAAGCGCGCCACCCTCTGGCTCCAGGATGTCCTCTCCGACATCGCGGACCTGGATTACGTGATGAATGGCCTGAAGCTCCTGGGCAGCAAGGGCACCACCGGCACCCAGGCCAGCTTCCTGGAACTCTTCAATGGGGACCACGCCAAGTGCCGCAAACTGGACGCCATGATTGCGGAAAAACTGGGCTTCCCGGGCTGCTACGCGGTCTCCGGCCAGACCTATTCCCGCAAGATTGATGCCCGCATCCTGAATGTGCTCTCCGGCATCGCACAGACCGCAACCAAGTTCTCCAACGACATCCGTCTGCTTCAGCACCTAAAGGAAGTGGAAGAGCCCTTCGAAAAATCCCAGATTGGCTCCTCCGCCATGGCATACAAGCGGAACCCCATGCGCAGTGAGCGCATCGCCTCCATCTCCCGCTATGTCATCTGCGATGCCCTGAATCCCGCCATCACCGTGGCCACACAGTGGTTCGAACGGACCCTGGATGACTCCGCCAACAAGCGCATCGCCGTGGCAGAGGCATTCCTGGCAGTGGACGGCATCCTGGACCTCTTCGCCAATGTCTCCAATGGCCTGGTGGTCTATCCCAAGGTCATCGCAAAGCGCCTGGCGGCAGAACTGCCCTTCATGGCTTCCGAAAACATCATGATGGACGCCGTCAAGGCAGGCGGCGACCGTCAGGAACTCCACGAAGTCATCCGCGCCAACGCACAGGCCGCAGCCGCACACGTCAAGATTGACGGCGGTGACAACGACCTGCTGGAGCGCCTGGCCAAGGATCCCCATTTCGCCAAGGTCAATCTGGACCTTTCCGAAACCCTCCGTCCCGAAAAGTATGTGGGCCGCGCCCCACAGCAGGTGGCGGAATTCCTGGCCGAGGAAGTCAAGCCCTTCCTGGCCGAGAATGCCCAGCAGGCCGTCGCCGGCAACGCCGTGACCATCTAGCCATACTGATTTTTCGGGCAAATCTGTTTTTTCATTGCTTCTGAGATACACCTATGGAAGAGACCATCGTAGTCCTTGACTATGGCTCACAATACTGCCAGCTGATTGCACGGCGGATTCGCGAATGCCACGTCTATAGCCAGGTCATTCCCTGCAACACCACCGCCGCCGAAATCGCGGCCATGGCGCCCAAGGGCATCATCCTCTCCGGCGGTCCCGCCAGCGTCTATGACGCGGGCTCCCCCCAGCTGGATCCCGCCATCCTGGAACTGGGCATACCCGTCCTGGGCATCTGCTACGGCATGCAGCTGCTGGTAAAATACAGCGGCGGTGCAGTCTCCTCCGCTCCCGAGCGCGAATACGGCCGTGCGCAACTGCACATCCAGAAGGCGGGCGAACTCTTCGACGGCATGGCCCCCGAACAGACCGTCTGGATGTCCCACGGCGACAAAGTCACCATGGAGCCCACCTCCATCGAGACCCTGGCCATCACCCAGAATTGCGAATTCGCCGCATGCCAGCTGAAAGGCAAGAAACTCTACGGCATACAATTCCATCCCGAGGTAGTCCATTCCCCCAACGGCATCCAAATCCTCCGTAATTTCTGCCTGAAGATCTGCAGTTGCCAGGGCTCCTGGAATATGGCGTCCTTCATCGAGGACTCCGTCAAGCGCATCCGCGAAACCGTGGGCAATGAGCGGGTCATCCTAGGACTCTCCGGTGGCGTGGATTCCAGCGTGGCCGCCGCACTCATCCACAAGGCAATCGGCCGACAGCTGACCTGCATCTTCGTCAACAACGGCCTCCTCCGCAAGAACGAAGCCGAGCGCGTCCAGGAGCTCTTCGGACGCAATTTCAATATGGATCTGCGTTACATCGACGCCTCCGACCGCTTCCTGGTGAAGCTGGCGGGCGTGGATGAACCCGAGGCCAAACGACACATCATCGGCGCGGAATTCATCGAGGTCTTCGCGGATGCCGCACGTAGCGTGGACGGTGCCACCTTCCTGGCCCAGGGTACCACCTACCCCGATGTCATCGAGTCCATGCCCATCAACGGCAATCCCGCCGCCATGATCAAGAGCCACCACAATGTGGGCGGCCTCCCAAAGGACCTGAAGTTCAAACTGCTGGAACCACTGAATAAACTCTTCAAGGACGAAGTCCGCGAAGTAGGCCGTGCGCTGGGGTTGCCCGACGAAGTCATCCTGCGCCAGCCCTTCCCGGGACCTGGCCTGGGCGTCCGTCACCTGGGCGCCGTCACCAAGCGCACTCTGGATTTGCTGCGCGAAGCGGATGACATCTTCGTGGAAGAAGTCAAGAAAGCGGGGCTCTACTACAAGCTCTGGCAGGCATTCTGCGTCTTCCTGCCCGTCCGCACCGTCGGCGTCATGGGCGACCAGCGTACCTACGACTACGTGGTGGCGTTGCGCGTGGTGGAATCCCAGGATGGCATGACTGCCGACTGGGTCAACCTGCCCGACGACCTCCTGCGACGCGTCTCCAACCGCATCGTCAACGAAGTGCGTGGACTGAATCGCGTGGTGCTGGACATCACCTCCAAGCCACCAAGCACCATCGAGTGGGAGTAAGCCCTAGATGGCACCTGTCACAATTCTCGACTACGGCGCTGGCAATCTGACCAGCGTCCGTCTGGCGTGCCAGCGCTTCGGCGTGGACCCCGTCATGGCAACCCACGCCAGCGAGGCACTCTCCGAAGGCGCAATCATCTTCCCGGGTGACGGCTCCGCCAAGAGCGCCATGGCCGCCGTCCGCGCACGTGGCTACGACCGGCTCCTGGCCAATGCCCTCAATGCGGGCCGTCCCGTGCTGGGCATCTGCATCGGCATGCAGCTCCTCTTTGACTGGAGCGATGAAGACGGCGGCCAGCAGGCATTGGGATTCTTCCCAGGCAAAGTCCAGCGCTTCGACTTTCCCGCGCATCCCGAGCTGAAGATTCCCGAGATGGGCTGGAATGCGGTGACCTTCCAGAAGGAACACCCGCTCTTCCAGGGCATCCCACAGGATACCCCATTCTACTTCGTTCACTCGTACTACTGCGTTCCAAACGCGGCAACGGAATTGCCGCGCACAGAACCAGCCATCGGCATCACCGAATACGGCGGGATTCATTTCTGCTCCGTGGCGGCCCGAAAGAACCTGGTCGCCACCCAATTCCACCCCGAACGCTCGGGACAGTGGGGACTCAAGCTCTTCCAGAATTTCCTGGAATGGGATGGACAGGAGGGCTAGGAAGATGCTGCTGAAACGAATCATCGTCTGTTTGGACGTCATTAACCGCCGCGTCACCAAGGGCGTCAAGTTCCATGACAACAAGGACATCGGCGACGTGGTGGAACTGGCGGACAAATACTGCCGGGAAGGCGCCGACGAGCTGGTCTTCTACGACATCACCGCCTCCGCGGAACACCGCCCCATTGACATCGAGATGGTGGCCGATGCCGCGAAGCGGGTCTTCATCCCCTTCTGCGTGGGTGGTGGCATCCGCTCCGCCGCAGACATGCGAAACGCATTGCTGGCGGGGGCGGACAAGGTCTCCCTAAACTCCCTAGCCGTCCAGGATCCCAGTATCCTCACCGCCAGCGCCAACGCCTTCGGCAGCCAATGCGTGGTGCTGGGACTGGATGCCAAGAAGGTAGGCGTCTCACAGGAATTTCCCTCGGGCTACCAGGTCTTCATCCAAGGCTACCGCACTCCCACCAAGTGGGATGTGGTGGAATGGGCAAAGCACGCCGTGGAACTGGGCGCAGGCGAAATCTGCCTCAATGCCATTGACACCGACGGCGTCCGCAATGGCTACGAAGTGGAGATTACCCGCAAGGTGGCCGAGGCAGTCCACGTCCCCGTCATCGCATCCGGCGGTGCAGGAACTGTGGACCACATCATCGACGCCTTCGAAACCGCACACGCCGACGCGGCACTCATCGCATCCATGGTCCATACCGACGGCTATACTTGCGATGGCATCAAAGCCGAAATCGCCCAACGCACTACATTACCTCTGCGCCGATAATGACGACTGCCAACACGTCGTCGCCCGGCAAACAATTTCTTTCCAATCCATAAAGGAGAAAACCAACATGTCAACCATCGTAGTAGTCGGAACCCAATGGGGCGACGAAGGCAAAGGCAAAATCGTGGACTACCTGGCCTCCCAGGCAGATGTGGTCGCCCGTTATCAGGGCGGTAGCAACGCGGGTCACACGGTCGTCGCAGACGGCAATACCTACAAGCTGCACCTGCTTCCTTCGGGCATTCTCTACTCGGGATGCACCTGCATCATCGGCAATGACGTGGTCCTGGATCCCGTGGTCCTCCTGCAGGAGTTGTCCGCCCTGGAAGCCACTGGCAAGAGCTGGGATGGCCTGCGCATTTCCAACCGCGCCCACGTGGTCATGCCCTATCATAAAGTCTTTGACGGCCTTCAGGAGCGCCTGAAGGGCACTGGCAAAGTCGGCACCACCGGCCGTGGCATCGGTCCCTGCTATGCAGACGCCGCCGACCGCATCGGCATCCGCGTGGTCTCCTGGATGGACAAGGAGGCATTTGCGGAAGAGCTGAAGAACGCCCTGGCATACAAGAACCGCATCCTGGAAGCCTTCGGCGAAAAGCCCTTCGATTTCGACACCATCTACAACGAATACTGTGGCTATGCCGACAAGCTCCGCCCATACGTCTGCGACACTGGCGCACTGGTCTCCGAACTCATCGCCCAGGACAAGAAGATCCTCTTCGAGGGCGCACAGGCCGCCATGCTGGATCTCTCCCACGGCACCTACCCCTTCGTCACCAGCTCCCATCCCACCGCAGGCGCAGTCTGCGTGGGCCTGGGCATCGGTCCCAAGCACATCCAGAAGGTGGTGGGCGTGGTCAAGGCATACGGCACACGCGTCGGCGAGGGCCCCTTCCCCACTGAATTGCTGGACGAAACGGGTAACCGCATCCGCGAAATCGCCCACGAATACGGCGCCACCACCGGCCGTCCACGCCGCTGCGGATGGCTGGATCTCTCCGTGGTCCGCTATGCCGTCCAGCTCAATGGACTGGATTGCATCGCCCTCACCCGCCTGGACATCCTGGACACCTTCCCCGAAATCAAGGTCTGCGTGGGCTATCGCTACAACGGCGAAGTGATGAAGGAATTCCCCGCCAGCCTGAAGGTCCTGGGCGCTGTTGAACCCATCTACGAGACCCTGCCCGGCTGGATGCAGTCCACCACCGAATGCAAGACCTACGACGAACTCCCCGAAAACTGCAAGAAGTACGTGGAGCGCATCGGCGAAGTGGCGGGCGCACCCGTGGGCATCGTCTCCGTGGGTCCCGAACGTGACAAGACCATCACACGCATGAAGATGTTCTAGTCCCCCATATCAATACAAACGAAAAATCCCCGAGCGGTCCCAAACCACCCGGGGATTTTTGTTTGCTCTACGTTCCTCAAGGGGCGCAACCGCCCCCGAGGCGCGGAAGAGCAGAGGGGGACCGTTCAGGTCCCCGTAGGTGCGCCCCTCGTGTAGCGGGCGTCAACCCGGCGAAACGAGGGGCATTCCAGAACCGCGGAAAGGCGAAAGGCGGCGGAGCTTCAAACGATTTATGTCAGTCCCCGTTAGAGCTTCTTCAAGAAGATAGCCCGGAGTGTATCGATATCCTGCTGTGAGAGTCCGCCGTCCTTGAGGAATGCCTCTGCCTTGATGGAGATAGGCGTATTGTCGTCTCCGTATTCCGCCAATGCGGCGAGTACTTTGGTATAGACCTCGCTGTGCCTGGAGCGTTCTCCCCAGCGTCCGAAGGAGGTCATTTCGTAGTCATCGAAGAGTTCTTCGTCGCCCACTCCCAAGATTGCCTGAAGGAGCATGATGAGTTCGCCAGTGCGGTCGGCGCCGCCCCAGCAATGCGTATAGAGGGGATAGACCGCGGGATTTGCCAGGATGTGCATGAGTTCCGCCACGGCCTTCTTGTGCCGGAGCGTGGCATACTCGCTTCCCGGCATGGGCTTGTGAATCAACTGAACTCCGATGGAGGCCAGGGGGTATTCCGGCATGCCCTTTTCGATTTCCGCCATGCCACGCAAATCCAGGTCCGTCTTGAGTCGCAGATCGTTCTTGAGGACCTCCAGCCCTTCGGGTGTGATATGCTGATGTCCGTCGAACTCGCCGCCGCGATAGAGCAACCCCTGCCGAATGACATACTTGCCGTCGGCGGTCTTCCAACCACCGAAATCACGCACATTGGAGATGCCAGGCAAACGGATGAGCCGGGGTGGACGGGGAGAAGTCTGGAAGGAATTGATGGCGGAGCGTACTGGCGTACCAGCTGCGTCAACCCCTTCCAGGTACCAGCGGTAATCCACCCCCGCCATCAGATTGTAGACCTCCACGGAATTCTTCCCCTGGATATCCACCCGACGGACGAAGGTGTCCCCCGTCAAGACCAACCGCAGGGGGACCACACCCTCCGAAACCTGCCAACGAAAGACCACGGGCTGAGGCTGGCAATCGTCATGGGGATTGGAGACCAATTCCTTCATTTCGACCCATTCCGTGAAATTCTTCGCCTGGCGTTCTGCACGACCATCCAGGAATGCGATGTGCTTGCCCTTGAGCAACTCGACTTGAGAACCGCTGGCGGGTTGGAGTTCAGAGAATTCAGCAGCCATGACGACAAAGGAAACAAAAGAAAACAGCAGTAAAATGGATTTCATGGGATGATGATTCTATCAATGCATTTTTGTAGAAACGTGTGTGGATAATGTATATCGTTTCCCATTATGCGTTCATCTATCCGTCCTATCCGTCCTATCCGTCCTATTCCTCCCAAAGAAACCCGAAAAAGCCGCCGAATCCATGTGAAAAACGTGCAATTGCCTTTATACTATCGGTTTGCCGCTTTCATGCGGAAGATTTTGATTATAAGGAGTCAGTCATGCCCATCACAGAAATCCTGGAGCAGAATGCCCAGAAATACGGCGACGATGTCGCGTTAGTGGAAATCAATCCTCAGGAGCTAGAGAAGCGCCACACATCCTGGCGTGAGTATTCTCTGATTGAGCCCAGCTCCGTGGATACCTTCCGTTCTGAGATGACCTGGCGTGAATTTGACCAGAAGGCCAACCGCCTGGCGAATTTCCTCCTGACCCGCCGTCTGCCCCGTGGTGCCAAAGTCGGCATTTTGCTGATGAACTGCCTGGAGTGGCTGCCCATCTATTTCGGCATCCTGAAGAGCGGCTGCATGGCGGTGCCCCTGAATTTCCGCTATTCCTCCGACGACATCCGCTACTGCCTGAATCTGGCAGATGTGGATGTGCTGATTTTCGGACCGGAATTCATCGGCCGCGTGGAAGCCATCTGCGACCGCTTCTCCCGTCCCACCACACTGCTCTACGTGGGTGGTGACTGCCCCTCTTTCGCGGAGCCATACTACTCACTGGTATCACACTGCTCCAGCGACGCACCTGGCGTCAAGTTGACTGACGACATGAATGCCGCCATCTACTTCTCCAGCGGCACCACGGGCTTCCCCAAGGCGATTGTCCATCCACACCGCAGCCTGGTGCACGCGGCGAAGGTGGAGCAGAATCACCACGGCCAGACACGGGACGACGTCTTCCTCTGCATCCCGCCCCTCTACCACACAGGCGCCAAGATGCACTGGTTCGGCAGCTTCCTGGTGGGTGGCAAGGCAGTCCTGCTGAAAGGCACCAAGCCAGAGTGGATCATCCACACCGTCTCCCACGAACACTGCACCATCGTCTGGTTGCTGGTTCCCTGGGCCCAGGATATCCTGGATGCCATCGAACGAGGCGAAATCGAACTGAGCCACTACGAACTGGAGCAGTGGCGGCTGATGCACATCGGCGCACAGCCCGTCCCACCCAGCCTCATCAAGCGCTGGAAGACACTCTTCCCGAAACACCAGTATGACACCAACTACGGCCTCAGCGAGTCCATCGGACCAGGCGCGGTCCACCTGGGCGTGGAAAATATCGACCACGTGGGCGCAATCGGCATCCCGGGATACGGCTGGCAGACACGCATCGTGGACGAAAAACACCAGGATGTGGCTCCCGGCGAAGTGGGCGAACTGGCACTGAAGGGCGACGGCGTCATGCGATGCTACTACAAGGACGAAAAGGCTACCAAGGAAGTCCTGGATAACGGCTGGCTCTTCACCGGGGATATGGCTAAGATGTCCGAGGACGGCTTCATCTATCTGGTGGACCGCAAGAAGGACGTCATCATCACTGGCGGCGAAAACCTCTACCCTGTCCAAATCGAGGACTTCCTCCGCAAGAACAACGCCATCAAGGATGTGGCGGTCATCGGTCTTCCCGATGCACGACTGGGCGAAATTGCCGCCGCCATCATCGAGGTCAAGCCAGACTGCAAGCTAACCGAGGCCGATGTGGAGGAATTCTGCCTGGCACTGCCTCGCTACCAGCGCCCCAAGAAGCTCATCTTCGCAGAGGTTCCTCGGAATCCCACGGGCAAGATTGAGAAACCCAAACTGCGCAAGATGTATGGCGCGGACCAATTGGTCGCCATGCAGAACGAAATCAAGTAACTCTGCTGCCTGGCAATTACCCCCGACATCCCCGAGCGCGTCATTCTCCACTCGGGGATGTTTTGTTTTCATTATGAAAATACTGATTATTGATGCACATGGTGGCGGACTGGGGAAACAACTGGTTTCCGCCATCCGTAACGCCTACCCCGAAATGGACATCCTCGCCGTCGGCACAAACAGCGTCGCCGCCAGCGTCATGTTAAAGGCAGGTGCGACTCACGCCGCAACCGGCGAAAACGCGGTCATCGTGGCTTGCCGCACCGCAGATGTCATCATTGGCCCCCTGGGAATTGTCATCGCAGATGCCATGTATGGCGAAATCACCCCCGCCATGGCATTGGCTGTCGCCCAAAGCAACGCCAGACGCATCCTGATCCCCTTCAACCAATGCGAAAATATCGTGGTCGGTATCTCAGACTACAATACCACCAGACTTATCCAAATGGCAGTCGCTGAACTGACTAAATATCTCGAACAAGAAAAGTAACCAGGAAGTCCCGACGGCGTCCCCGCCGTCGAAAAGGGGTGTACCGACGGCGTCCCCGCCGTCGAAAAAGGGATGTACCGACGGCGTCCCCGCCGTCGAAAAGGGGTGTACCGACGGCGTCCCCGCCGTCGAAAAAGGGCGGCGCCCGTCCCCCCGACCGTAATGGCGGTTTGACGGTCCCTTCGGAAAGCCTAGAGTCCTTCAATCGTCAGTGTGGTCTCCACGACTTTCCCCATATTGAACCACGTGTTTCTCAAGATAGCCTCTTCTGTCTCTGGATAACTTTCCATGCACGGGATTCGCTTCTTTTCCAATTGCTCGCAATGACCATCAAGGAATGCCGTAACGCATCGGGTGCACTTTTTATGGCGGAAGAATGGTGCTCTGTTGGTAGCGTAAGCGCTGCCTGTCGCGTGCATACCCGTAGTATTCTGCGTGAAGCAATAATAACAGAGATGTCCATAGTTTTCCACGAGCATGCTTGTCTGTGCGTGATTGGGAAAAGTCGTGATCTTCAGACTTCCGTTTCCATTGGAAGCAATGAGGTAGTTCAGGCCGTAGTTGGTCGTGATGTCCTCTTGGGTCATTTCATCGGGACAACGAAGCACTTTTGACGGATTGACGGATGCCTGCTTGTTTCCCAAGTATTGCGCTACCAGGTCATCCAGCCAGTTTTTGGCAGTGATTGTCTGTCCATAGCTGTTTGTTCCTCCTGGATTCAGGTTATTCAGGCAGGGAAGATAATCCTCGTAGTCATTGCAGTAGAATAAGTAAACCAACGACAGTTGCTTCATATTCGATACGCAACCGACAGCGCGGGCATGTTCTCGAGAAGAAGAAAGTGCCGGCAGGAGCATGGCCGCCAAAATCGCGATAATTGCAATGACGACCAATAACTCAATAAGCGTAAATGGACGGCGAGACGCGGGGAACGACATGGAAACACCAAAATATGCTCCCCATGCGGGGATAGCAGTGCCTGTCTTCAGACAGACCGTTATCCAAGATTATTCGGCTATTTCCGGCAATTTCTATCACCGCCACGAGACTTCTGTCCCGCGATTTTCCGTAATATATTGCATTGCGGTCAGGTTGGCGGGCGCCGCAGTCGTGTGCTCGAAGCAGTCGTGTGCGCGAAGCGAGAGCTTCGAGAAAAATTCTCACAGAATTATCAACCATCGCTTGATTTTTGATTATATTTTCATAGAATTACAATAATACAAGATTTATATCCATTCTTTCCCCAAAAACACAATCATGAAGCGCATCCCCCTCCTTTTGCTCGCCGTTGCCCTTGGTCTCTTTGCCCTGGAACCGCCAAGCACCGCCTATCTCCGCCTGCCTCCCATGCCCCAGGCGCCCGTCGTTGACGGCAAATCGGGACTGGAGGAATGGGTGATGTCCTCCCCCAGCTTTGGCTCCTATTCCCAGGAGACGGGCATGCTGAGCCGTCGTGATGTACATCACAACATCGGCTACAACGCGGACTACCTCTTCATCTCCCAGAAGAGCGAACTGCCTCCCGAACCCATGGTCCTTTCCAAGGACGACCGAATCATCGTCGCCTTCGGAAAAGACTCCATGATGCAAATTGTCTTCGAGACTGACGGCTCGTGCCAGGTGGATGGCGTGATTTCCCGGGCGACCCAGAGCAAGGGCGTCCTGGACTTCGAAGCCGCGATTCCCTGGAGCGCTTTCGGGCTGAAAGGCATTGATGACGGCACGGAATACCGCTTGCAGATCACCCGTGAATTCCAGAATCTTCACGAGTTGGTGACCTGGTCCTGGGGCGACGCGGGCACATTCGTTCCCCAGGCGGGCATCCCCGTGGTGGGCTTCAAGACCTTCGGTAATCGCTGGAAGGGCGCTGGCTACGAAATCCAGTGGTCCGCCGCAAATCCAGGCGTTGACGCACCCAAAGTCAAGGTCTCCGCGCTGATGGTCTCCATCGAGCCCCCCAGCCACCTGAATACCGAACTGGCACCCGAGGCGGGCAAGGAAATCACCACCACACTTCGTGCCATCCTCACACCCCTGGACCGCACCATCACCTCCACCATCACCGACCTCAAGGACGGGAAACTCCTCTATCGTCGCGACTTCACCTGGCATTACAACGCCGGCGTGGCATTCGTGGATCCCGACCCGCCATACGTACTGGACATCGGAGTCTATCCCACCAAGCGCATCGCCAAGGCGCGCGTCACCTGTGTCAGCCAGGAGAAGCTCGACGCCCTCCAGCAAATCTCCTTCAAAATCGTAGGAGAAGACGGCACCGTCTATACCCAGCAGTCGGCAACAAATTTCCAATCCCGCTGGGAACTCCCCGAGCTACCTCTGGGAAAGTACGACATCCTGGCGGAAATGCAGAACAAAGATGGCGAGACCTTGCTCCTCAAGCGGGATTTCACCATCCAGAAATTCCCCTGGCAGGGATTGAACATCGGTCTCAAACGCACCGTCCTGCCACCATACATCCCCCTGACCTACGCCAACGAGACCATCTCTGGCCTACAGACCGCATATCATCTGGGCAACGCACTCTGGGATTCCATCCAGGCAAAGGGCGGCGAACTCCTGTCAGCCCCTGTCCAGATGACCATTGACGGCACGGTCGCCCGTCCCGAAGGCGCCCCCGTAGTGTTGGAAACCGCGGAAGACCGGGTGGTTCTGGAGAGCGTGCTTGTCAGCGACAAAGGCGTCCGCGTGCGTCTCCACCAGGAATACGACTTCGATGGCTTCTGCAAAATCACCATGGTCATCGAACCCACGGCCAAGCCCGTCAAGCTCTCTGACGTCCGCATCGACATCCCCCTAAAGAGCGAGGATGTCAAGTATGTCTGCGCCCTGGGCAACGGCATGCGCAAGAATATCCACAAGACCCTCGCCACGGAGGATGGCGTGGTCTGGGGCAGCCGGGACGAGAGCGAGAAGCAATACCGCCATGGTGGCTTCCGTCCCTACATCTGGTTGGGTGAAACCTACCGCGGCATGGCATTCATCTGCGAAACGCCACTCAACTGGGAGCGCTCCGAAAACACCTCCGCACAGGAAATCATCCGCAAAGGCGAGACTACCACCCTGCGTCTGAATCTGGCCAACAAGCCCTTTGAGCTGAATGCGCCTCGTGAAATCATCTTCGCCCTGCAGGCCACTCCCACCCGCCCCCAGGATCCCGCCTGGCGCAAGCAGTGCGGAACCATGCACAACGCACAAAATCCCAAGCAGGCAATCTGCCTGGAATACAATATCGCAAACTACATACGCTTCATGTGCGCACGGGTGGACGACGGTGTCGCACAGGTCCCCAACGACGACTGGTCCTTCGTGGATTACATGGCCGCAGAAAACTGGGAAACCGAGGAGGAAGTCCGTGAATTCTCCCAGAAATACCTGGAAAAGAATGGCATTACTGACGAGAATTTCAGCATCTGGAAGACAGGCACCCCCGAGGTGGGAGACGACTTGGTCACACGAATGTACCAGGGTTGCCGTTTCTGGAAGAACACCCACATCAACCTGGCATACATGAACCCCAAGGCATCCTGCCCCAGCTGGCCCGAGTGGTCCATGTATATCGACGAATGGTATATGGGCGCCTGGCGCCCCGCAAAGAACTACCGCGACGAATACGCGGGGTTACCAGGAGAGAGCTACATCGACTTCCTCCTGTGGAATACCCTGAGACTCATCGACAAGGGCTGGAAGGGCCTCTACTTGGACAACCTCTACGATACCTTCTGCGAAGACCCAGAACTGACGCCCTACGATACCCAGGCAGTACCCATCTGGCACTTCTTCAAGATTCGCGAGCTCATCCGACGCGTCTCCGTAACATCCCTGGAGCACGGCCTGATGCTCAATGGGCGCCCCATCCTGATGATCCACCTCACCGACTGCAATGTAGTCCCATGGCTCTCCCTGGCATCCCATGGCCTGGACTGGGAAATGAATTTCGGAGACAAGCCCTTCCCACAACGCTTCTCCGATGCCTTCATCCAGACCGACACCCTGGGCACCCAGACTGGCGTCACCCCATTCGTCATCGTCAATTCCTCAGGTGCCAATGGCACTGCCGCTACACAATCCGCCCTGGCCCTGACCTTCGCATACGGACTGCTGGCACAGACTGATGCCGGCATCACACGCAACGCGCACTTCTTCAAGCAGCGCGATACAGTCTGGGATTTCGGCTACGGCGACCCCACCACGGAAGTCTACCCCTGCTGGATGAAGGGAAACCCCGTGAAGGAACTCACCCAGGGCGTCCGTTGCTGCTTCATCAAGCGCGCCGACAACCAGGCCATGCTCCTGGTGGGAAATCTGACCGACCAGGACGCCACCGGCGAATTCATCCTCCCCGAAGACTACACCGTCGTCAATGCCGAAACCGACCAGGAAATCCCCCTTGGCGAGAACCGCCGCCTGGCAATCCCCGTAAAGGCATACACCCCCGCAATCCTCTACCTGAAACCGCTGAAGTAGGTTCATGAGACACCGCCTAGCCATCCTTCTAGCATTCCTCTTCTCGGGACTCCTCTGGGCATCATCCCTGGAGTTCCGACTGGGTATGGCATCCACTGCGCCCGTGCAGGACAACCAGATCGGCGAGGGCGAATACGCCCAGGGCGTCGTCACCAGTGGCGTCGTCTCCGAGGCGACCCGCATTGGCGCCTTGCGCGAGGTGACCTTCTACTGCGCACGGGACGGGAAGAATCTCTATCTTGCGGCAGAAAGCCCGCTGAGCCAATACTACGATATTCCGCTGAATCCCGAAGACGAAATGGAATTCGTGGTTGACATCAATGGCAAGGTGCTCCACAAAAAGACCAACGCCCAGGAGCTCCTCCCCGTCGGCAAGAAGTGGTGCTGGGAGCTTGCGGTCCCCTGGGAGGACCTGGGTGGACTTCCCCAGGATGGCGACACCTGCCGCATCGACCTAGTCCGCCATTTCACCTCCGCCGAGGAAATCGCACGCCTCACCCTGGATGGCGGTGCGGAAGTCACCTTTGACGCCACCGCGCCTGGTCTCCGCTACGGCATCGTCATCGGCTCCCCCACAGGCACTGACTACAAGATCTGCCGTTGGACGGTGACCGCGCCTGAGGGTGGCGAAGCCTTCCCAGTCCATTGCCGCGCCACCATCGAGTCCCTGGGCAATCCCGAGATGCTGGACCAAATCAAGACCCCGACGGCGGGTTCTCCAGCGCATTTCGATCTCTCCCTGACCTGCGCGGACAACCTCCACCGAACCCTGACCTGCCGTATCGACGCAGGAGACAAGACCCTCCTGAAGCAAGAGTATTCCTGGAATCCCGAAAAGGGCCTGGACTGGAAAAAGCAAATCCCCGACACGGGCTTCAGCTTCGGCATCTACCCCTCCACAAACCGCGCAAAAGCACGCATCTATTGCGAGGACATGACGAAAATCGCCGATTTCGACGTAGTGGAATACATCATCCGGGACAGCCAGGGCACCGAACTCCAGCGAGTCCCCGGCACCCTGGGGGAGTTCGCCAACGAAGCGAAATGGTCGCTGCCCCAGCTTGCCGAAGGCACATACACCCTCAGTGTGGAGGCCAAGAAAGACGGCAAGATTGCCTGGCAGCACACCCATCATTTTGACTACAAGCACTTCATTTGGGAAAACAACCACATCGGCGATGACCGTATCATCCTGCCGCCTTTCCGACCACTCCAGACTCACCAGAAAGAAAATCGCGTTGATGCCCTCCTGACGGGATATGTCTTCGGCGAAACGGGCCGCGTCTCCTCCGTATTCGCGGAAGGGGAGGACATCCTGGCCAAGCCCATGAATTTCTTCCTGGATGGCGAACCGCTACCCCCTGGCAAAATCACTTACGACGAAGTCTCCGAGGACCGGGTGCGCCTCACAGACGAGGTGGACTTCAGCCAAGTGAATTTCCAGTTCCACCACGAGATGGACTACGATGGATTTGTATGGACCACCATCGAAATTACTCCCAGTGTGCCACGCCAAGTCCAGAACTTCTATTTGGACATGCCACTCCGTAAGGACGTGGCCCGGCTCTTCCACAGCAGCCATTGGATTCGCCGAAATCCCTCCGATTTCATCCCAGAAGGCGACGGCGTGGTTTGGCGTAGCCTCGCCGCACCACATATCGGCATCCCAGGGAACTTCCGTAGCTATACCTGGATTGGCGGCATCAAAAAGGGCCTGTGCTGGTGCGGGGAAAGCGATGCGAACTACAGCCTAGCGCTGGACTCCTCACATACGGAAATCATTCGCGAAGGCGACCAGGTCATCCTGCGCATCAACGTGGTGACAGAGCCCTGCACTTGGGATCAACCCTTCAAAATCACCATGGGCTTCCAGGCAAGTCCCGTCAAGCCACAGCTTCCAAATTACCGACGCTATTCCAGCGTAACGGAAGCAGGCTACGTAGCCGCAAATTCAATCCCCATTGCCTCCGTCAACGAAGTCACCATGTGGAGCGCCTTCGACTGGCTCCGGCCCCCCGACGGCGATTACAGCCACGTCCAATTCCTGAAGAATTGCTATGGTGCCACTGACGAGGAAATCCAGTCCCACGTAGATGCCTTCATGGCAAAGCACGCAGATGTGATTGGAAAGGACACCCGACGCTGGGATTCCCATCTGGGACACGCCGCAAGAAACCGCGCACGGCACTCCCACTACATCATCACCTACATCAATCCACGGCAATACGATACACGCTGGCCAGAATTGACCACATACGCGGACGAATGGGATATGGCCGCATTCCGGAACATCCACTACGATATGTATGCGGGCATCCCACAGCACAGTTACCAGGATTTCTATCTCTACTATCTGCGGGAATTGGTGCGCCAGGGCGGCATTGACGGCATCTACTTCGACAACACCAACGAGACCCAGAACTACGACGATATGATGGGACCCGTCCGAGAGCTCTCCCAGGGTCGTTTTTCACCCCAGTATTCCTTCCTGGGCATGCGCCAAATGATCAAGCGCGCCGCGGTGATGCTCTTCCAGGAAGGAAAGACCGTGGATGGCTTCCCCTGGATTGTCCTCCACGAAACCAACTGCCACATCCTGCCCGTCATGAGCTTTGGCACCTTCGGTTTGAACTGGGAACTCAACTACGGCGACAAGGACTACCAGGAGCGCTTCTCCCCAGGGTATATCCTCACCGAGACCATCGGCACTCAGGCGGGGCTGGCGCCCCAAGTCCTGCTCCAGGCTGGCGGCGAAGGAAAACATCGCGACCACCAGGTGCGCTCCGCAATCGCATTGATGTTCGCATTCGATATCGTGGATAACTACACGGGCTACGGACTGCCCGCATTCGAGACCCTGGCACCCACCCTGGATATCGTCCGGAATTTCGGCTACGGCTGGCCCGAATGCCAGGTCTCCCCATCCTACGAAAACAACCAACCCATCTCCATCGAGCCCGATACCGTGAAATGCACCGTGCTCAAAAAATCCCACGAAGCGATGATCATGGTGGGCGCATTAGGTGACGACACACAATTCTCCCTGGACCTCACGAAACTCGGATTTAGCGCCCCCGTCATCTACGACGCAGTGACCAACGAACGACTCACCCAGGATCAGCAGGCGACACTGCCTATCCCATGGCACGAATTCCGATTACTGAAAATTGCAGACGAACCGTAACGCAAAATAATTGTAACACCATAACCATCATGAGCATCATCAAACGCGTGGGCGTTGTCAATTGGGATTGCGCCCTTCCCTCTACCACATTCTTCGGCAGCTACGCCACCAAGTCCCTGGGGGAAACGAAATTCCGTGACCGCACCCCCTACTACGCCATCGACCTGGGAGACGGCAAAATCGACTTCCCTGAGCGCACCCAAGAATCCTTCGACCGGGAAATGCAACTGGCCATTGACGCGGGCATCGACTACTTCGCATACTGCTGGTATGACCGGGAACCCCATGAAGACCACGTGGACACTTCCGCCGCCATCACAGTAGATGCACATGTCTGCGAATTGGTGGGCGCCCGTATGAAGCACCTCCAGAGCCCCCTGCGAAACAAGCTCCACCTCTGCGCCATCCTCATCAACAGCCATCCCTACACGGATGCGGAACTGAAGGACCTGGCGCTGACTATGCAACAGGATTGCTATGAAAAGATCGACGGCAGACCGCTGGTGTTCTTCTACGTGGCACCCTGGGACGAACTCCAACAGCGCATTCGCAAAATCTGCCAGGAAGCCGGCACACCAGAGCCATTCTTCACCTTCATGACCTGGGGAGAACCACCCGCACCCGGCACCGACATCTGCGCACTCTCCGCATACGCATTCGGCCTGCCCACCAAGACCTACGGCGAACTGGCCGAGGGATGCCTCAGGGCCAACACCGTCCGCGCCAGCGGTTCCTTCCCCTCCATTCCGCTTTTCACCATGGGGTGGGATCCACAACCACGCATCGACCACCCCGTCCCCTGGTGCGCCTATCCCACCGAGACCTACGCCCCAAAGGCCACCCCCGCAGAACTCCTGGACGCCGCCAAAACCCTCAAGACCTGGATGAAGGACAATCCCAGCGCCTCCCAGCTAGGGCACATCATGACCTTCGCTTGGAATGAATTCGAGGAAGGCGCCTGGATCTGCCCCACCATGGATGCCCCCGACGCCATGAACCTGGAACGCGTGAACACCTTCAAGAAAATCACCACCCTCTGGAAAGAAGATTAATTTTCCCCCTCAGAACTGCGGGAAGCCAAGAGGCGGCGCCAGCCGCCCGTAGGTGCAGCCCCTCGTGTAGCGGGCGCAAGCCCAGCGAAACGAGGGGCGCGAAATCCCCAGCGCGAAATCCCCAGCGCTTTTACCAATCCCCCTGGAAAGGAGAGAGACCCTTCTGTCCTGTGTGAGCGCTTTAGCGCGAAATCACCAGCGCGAAATCCCCAGCGCTTTAGCGCGAAATCCCCAATTGCCCATGATCCAATCCATAGACAGAGCCATCGAAATCCTAGACATCCTGGCGGCAAATAGCCCGGAGACGGTCTCCGCCAGCATGTTGGCGCAACAGCTAGGCCTATCTCAGCAGACTGTAGGGAACATCCTCCGTGAGCTCTACTCTCTGCGGCTTGTCAGCCAGGACACCTCCCGAAAGTACCGCCTGGGGTCCCACTGTTTCTACCTGGGACAGGCCGCCGACCACTGGCATGACCTGCGAAAGTCCTCCAACGCAATCCTGAAAGAACTGCGGGATGACACCCAATGCACCGTCTTCCTGGGCACCATCGAGAATGACACCCTGCTCTGCCTGTCCATCCTGAATCCCGAAGACAACTTCTTTACGCCCCCAGAACAACGCTGGATGGACCAACTCCACTCCACCGCATGCGGACGACTGATCGTGGCGCTCATGCCCACCGAGGAACGGCGGCGTCTCTTTAAGCGCATCATCCGCCGGCAAGTCACCCGGGAAACCGTCACCGACGTGGGAAAATTGGACCGCCTCTGCGGTGAAATCGCCGAGAAGCAATACGCCTTGATCCAGAATGAATCCGTGGAGGGCGTCTGGTCCTTGGCTGTCCCCGTCCGTTCCATGAACGGCGAACTCATCGCGGGACTCTCGCTTTCCAACAACATGTCTGTTTATGACGACACACCGCTTCAAAAGCGCCTGGAACTCCTGATGGCCGCCGCCGCACGCATCGGTGTGGCAGTGTCCTTCCCAAAATAGATTCTTGATTCTCGATTCTGAATTGATTGAAATCCAAAATCTTGAATCATGAATCAATTCATGCGATTTCTGCTTCTTCTGTTTTTCCCGCTTGCCATGCTTCTTCCTGCCCAACAAAACACCACTCCTCGGGATAGCAGAGAGTCCCTTCCGTCCTGTGTGAGCGCTTTAGCGCGAAAAACTCCCGCCCCCCAGGAAAATCCGCTAATTCCCATGAGTGCGGTAACGGGGCGCCCCTCCCGGGAGTTCATCTCCCAATTCATGGGGGAATTCCGGCGGGTGGGCATCACCCAGTTTCTGCTCTATCCCCGCTCGGGCTGTGAGCTGGAATACCTCTCCGAAGAGTGGTTCCAGGCAATCCAGAATGTGTTGGACGCCGCAGAAGCGCACGGCTATACATCCATCTGGCTCTATGACGAATTCAATTGGCCCAGCGGACAATGCGCGGGGCGCGTAATGCAGGCACGGGAGGCCTTCGCCGTCCAGTGCCTCTATGCCAGGAAGAATTCCCAACCCCGGGCTAGTAGAGAGGCCCTTCTGTCCTGTGTGAGCCCTTTAGGGCGAAAAAAACAGCCTAGCGAAATCACCTTCGAGCTCAAGTCCCTGAAGCAGTTCCCCAACCTGCTGAATCCCGAGGCGGTGGAACTCTTCATCCAGCTCACCCACGAAGAATACTACAAGCGCTTCGGGAAGTATTTCGGCACGCTCATCAAGGGCATTTTCTCTGACGAGCCCTCCGTAGCATACTACTACGAGCAATATGAGGGCGACAGCGACACCGAAGTCCGCCTGGCCTGGTATCCCGAACTGGAGGAAGAATACCGAGAATTGACGGGACACGAATTGAAAGAGGACCTCCGCGCCCATCTCCAGGGCACCGCGCCCTTCTGCTATCGGGTTCCATACCAGAAGCTCATGGGAGCGCGTTTCCGCAAGACATACTTCGATACCATCCGCACCTGGTGCGAAAACCACGGCATCCTCCTTACGGGGCACCTGATGAACGAATTGGATTGCCAGGCCGCCCGATACAACGGCGATCCACTCCTGGCAAATGCGGGCTTCTCCATGCCGGGGATGGACGAAATCTTCACCAACACCAATCCCGACGCCATCGAATGGCAGACCCTGGGAACGGTGGAATACGGCAGTCGTCAGCGTGGCTGCGGATTGGCGGAATTATTCGCCCTAGGCCCCGGTGACATGCAGCCCGGTTCCTACAAACAGATGATCTGGCTCACCGCGCTCTTCGGAGTGGACCATTATCTGCTGGCGGTCTCGCAATTCCAGGCGGAAGGGAATCTCCACAAGACCATGTGGTTCAACCCCACCTCACCCGCTCAGACCTGGTTCGACCACTATGACCAATTGGGCGAAACCGCAAAGGAAGCCGCGCGTTTTGCACGGAAACCCTGGAACAAAGTCGAGGTGGAAATCCGCTACGCAGAGGACTTCTCCAACCAGCCGTACTACCTGCGACTCATGACACGCTACCAACGCTCCTGGAGATTCATCCACAAGGATGACGCCGCCTCGAAAGACGCACTGGCCGTGGTCACATTCCAAAAGGACGGCTCAATCTACGACGAAATCAGCAAGAAGACCTTCTTCGACATGGCGGCATTCATGCTCTATCTCGACATCAACTACTGCCAGCCTTTCCGAGTCATGAATTCACGAGACACCCTCGCCAGGGACGTCATGCTCCGATACTACGACGACGGCACCTGCGTTGCCCTGGACCTCCGAGAACCCGATGCACCCACCCGGCGTCTGCATTTCCGTATCGGTCCCAACCCCGACCGGGATATCATCTTCAATCTGCCCGCGGGCGACATCAAAATCTTCCACGACACCGACCAACCCTCTGCCGATTTCGTGGAATACGCATTGGACCTCCCCGACGCACCCTGGGAAATCGTGCTGGACCGCAAGAACATCCTCTGCCCCGAATACGATGCAGAGGGGACTCTCCGCCTGACAGTCGCCAAGGACACGCCCTGCCCCAAGGCACTAATCCGCGCATACGGCGTCCCAGGGGCAGTGCGAATGGATGGCACGCCCATTTCCGCCAGCAACCCAGGCGAGGGCCTTCCCCAGGGGGTGGCGCCACTCTACCGCACCAGCGAGACAATCGACCTGGAATCCGGCAGACACACTCTCGCACTGGATGGCAAAAAGACGGAATACCCCTACCTGCCCAGCGCATTCCTACTGGGCAATTTCGCCGTCAAAATGGTACGCCCAGGCGAAATGACCATCGGACCACTGCCCAAGAGTGTCCGACTGGGACCACTCTCCGAACAGGGATTCCGAAATTTCATCGGGAAAGCCACTCTGACTCGGACGGTCAACATCCCCGAAACCGCCGACGCACTCCGCCTGGAGACCGCAGGACACTGCGCATCCGTCGCAATCAACGGACAGAATCTGGGATGCCGTCTCTGGGCGCCCTTCGACTGGGACATCCCCACAGACATCAAGGGAAAGGACACCACCCTCCAAATTACCCTGGAAATCCCCATCGCAACACTCTTCGGCAAAGAACGCCTCCACGGACAAATCATCGCCCCCGCACACGACATCCACCCCGCAGGACTCTACGCCGCAAAATGG
Source organism: Lentisphaeria bacterium UBA1724 (assembly GCA_002315885.1). Taxonomy (GTDB): domain Bacteria; phylum Verrucomicrobiota; class Lentisphaeria; order Oligosphaerales; family Oligosphaeraceae; genus UBA1724. The sequence continues at coordinate 16,935 of DCIO01000110.1, read as the reverse complement.
GTGGAAAGACGGTAACTCAATTCTCAATTCTCAATTCTCAATTCTCAATTCCCGTCCTATCCGTCCTACCCGTCCTACCCGTCCTACCCGTCCTATCCGTCCTATGAAAAAACTCCTGGCATTATCCGTGTTACTCCTATTGGCCTGTAGCCTCTTCGCCGTAGTCAAGGTGGAAGTCAAGAAGATTTCCTCTGACTACACGAACCTGGTGGTGAATTGCAGTTTGTCCCCCGAGCAATATTCCGAGGCGAAGGGGAAGGCGTTGGTAGATTCCCTCTCCAATGCGTCCACGCCCTATGCCTTTACGGAAGAGTCTGACGGCACCGCCACCCTGAGCATCCTTCTGTCTGGGATTGTCCGCGCAGGAGAGAATCGCAATTTCTCCTTTGTCGAAGGAGTGCCCGCTGACCTATCCACTGATTTGAATGCCTTTGTTGAGGGCAGCACCATCCAGATACGCAACCAGTATTTCTCACTGAACCACCCTACCCTCGGCGCAGGCGGCCTGCCACGGGATTTCTCCTTCAATTTCAGCGGGAACACCGACAACACCCTCACCTTCATTGACCGACTCCACAGCAAAGAACGGGGCGGGCAATACCGTGCATATCTGGACGAAATGGGCACCGCGCGCCTCGTCTCCGCCAATCCCCTCCGCGCCGTCGTGGAGACCACCACGGGCTACATCAGCGATGCAGGCATCTACGCGCCAGGAACCCCCGTAGTCCACTACCGTTTCATCTACACCGCATTCTCCCCCGTGGTCCAAGTGGAATTCACCGGCACCGTCCCTGATGGCTACACCTGGCCCGAATTGAATTTCTGCCAAATCTCCAACAATGTCCTCAAATACAACCGCTTTGCCTGGGAGGACCAGGAGGGCGTCCACGCAAAGGAAATCCTCCCCAATCGCCTTGTGGAACCCGAGGCGGTCAATGTATTCAAGGAGGGATGGATTGTCATGGAAAATGACCACGACGCCGTGGGCATGGTTGCTCCTGCCACCGGCTTCGATGCCCAGAAGCAATTCGTCTACTACCTGCGGCCCAACAAGGTCTGGCAGCTCAAAGACGGTGTTTCCATCGACACGAAGCTCTATTTGGGGCCATCCAGCACGGCTTCCCAGTGGTATGCCTCATTCCTCAGCCAGGCCAAGGCACCCGTTGTCCTGGCATACACCACGGATGCAAGCACTGCAGCCCTTAGTGCCGACAAGGCCACCGAATTCCAGGGCGCCAAAGTATTCGAGTTCGACGACCTGGTGCTCTCCTTTTCGGACATCGCCCACGGCTTCGCCTGCAATGGCATCCGTTCCAAGAAAGGCGGCCCCATCTTTTGCGCCAGCCAGGACCCGCGGCCGTTGTGGCGCCTCAATTTCAGGAAAGGCATGGCCTCCGACGAGACCTTCACCCGCAGCAGCCTGGATGTGCCAATGGAAAACACCGCCATTCAACGCGATGGCGACACCATCACCATCACCTGGAAGAATCTGCCCGTGGACGAAACGGGCACTGCCGACGTGACCGCAACCATCCATGTCATAGGCTCCCGCGCCGAATGGATGCTGACCGTGGACAACCATAGCACGGCATCCGGTCTTTGGACCAGCGAATTTCCCATCCTGAGCCAGGTTGCAACGCCAGGCGCAGCAGACATCCTCACTCCGGATTGCAATACCGGAGGGAAACTCCACCGCAAGAGCAACCCGAACTACGAATTCCTCTATCCCAGCAGCGGCGGCGCACCCACACAGTTCTTCGCTTTTATGCAGGACGGCTATGGGCTCTATTTCGCCAGCCATGACGGCGAGGCACGCCCCAAGACCATGCGCCTCACCATCGACCCCGATTCCTATTTCGCGCTCCTTGCCGAAAATCAAGGCACACCAGGCGTGGGACTCCACCAACCCTTCCCCTACGTCACGGAAGTCTTCCAGGGCACCTGGTGGAAAGCCGCAAAACTCTACCGCGCCTGGGCGGCGGAAAATGCCAAGTGGCTAAAACAGGGCCTCATCCGAGAGAACCCGGATTATCCCAAGGCCATCCAGGAAATCTGCTATTGGTTCCAGACCTGGAAGGATGGTCCTGGGATGTCCAAATACATGCAGACCGCCATGGAGCGCTGTCCCGTCAAGCACGGTGTCCACTGGTACGACTGGCATGTAATCCCCTTCGACACCTACTATCCCGAATACAACCCCGCCAAGCCCGGCGTCCCCGATACCGCCCAGGCGATTGCGGCACGCGGTCAAATCTGCATGCCCTATATCAATGGTCGTCTTTGGGATTTGGACATCGATTCCTTCAAGACCGAGGGCATTACGGGCGCCAGCCTGGATCCCAAGGGCGAGACCTACGTGGAAATCTATCCATCCCAGCGCCGCCAGGCACCCATGTGTTCCGCCTCCGAGACTTGGCAGAAGAAAATGCTGGAAGTCTGCGACTGGATGCTCAATGACTGCCACTTCAATGCCATCTACCTGGACCAAATCGGCGCTTCCGCCCCCGCCCTCTGCTACAACCCCGAACACGGGCACACCCTCGGTGGCGGCACATACTGGGTGGACGGCTATCGGGAAATGCTTAGCGCAATCAATCAGGAAGCCGCAAAACACAACGCATTCCTCACCACGGAAAACACCACCGAGTGCTACATGGATAACATCCATGCCTTCCTGACATGGGGACAATTCCATGACACGGATGTCCCCCTCCTGGCGGCAATCTACTCCGGATACACATACTACTTCGGAAGCACCACCACACCGGAAGACACCGACCAGGCATTCCGTATGATCCAGGGACGGGCATTCCTCTGGGGAACCCAACTGGGCTGGAATGTGGACTACCTACTGGGGAAGCGTTTCGAACACCGCTTCAACTACCAGATGCAACTGGCGAAACTCCGCGAAGCCACACTGGATTTCCTCTCACTGGGCGAATTGATGGGCGAAATCACGCCTCTCAACACAGTGCCACTCGTCCACGAGACCTGGAATTTCCGCCCTGGAAAGAGCTACCCCGCCTCCGAAGGAAATGTACCTGCCCTCCAGGGCACCTACTGGCAGAATGCCAAAGGCGAGCTCTGCGTCTATCTGGTCAACTACACGGATGAAGTCCAGCCCCTGGAATACAACCTGCCGAAACTGGATAACAGCAAGGACGTCCTGCTGACACTCATCACCCAAAATGGTCGCGCGCCTATGGAGGTCGTTCCAAACGGTGCCCGCCGAAAGACCGCCCTCCTACCCCAGGAAGTCGCGGTCCTGCACATCGTTCCCGCCGACAACCAGGACGTGCTCACGCAAGCGGAGAAATCCGCGCGAGAGACGCTGAATGCCCCCAAGGATGAACGCCTTAGGAATGCGGCGGAGAAATTCCTCCTGTTGCGCAATGTGAAATGCGAGGTGGAAGCCCCCGACATTGTCAAGTTGGTCACAGGTGAGAATCCCGTCATCGACCTCCACTTGAAAGGCAATTTCAAGACCGACGCTACCATCGAAGCAATACTGGATGCAGAGAATGCCACACGCATGACGGTCGTCCCCCAGAATGGCGTCATTGATGCGAAACTCGGAATATCTTTCGAGATGGCGCAGAAAGTCCTGGCAACCAACGGCGGACTTTTCACCACACGCATCACTTTTGCAGAGCATGACGGCGCCCTGACACTACCCATGCGCTTCAAGGTAACGGATCCCTTTGAAGTGGAAGTGAGACTACCCGAGCAAATCTTTGCGGGCGATTCCTTCCCCTGCGAGGTCGTCGTCAAAAACAATACCTCTCATTCCCAGGACTTGCAGGTTCAGCTATCCCTTCCCGAAGGCTGCACCACACCGTACGCAGGCGCGGAAACCCTCTTCCTCAAAGAGGTCGCACCAAATTCCAGCCGCTCCACCTGCTTGACGCTAATCACCGACAAGGACGCCGAACTGGAGGAAGCCCAATTCTCCGCCATGCTGGTGCTCTCCCAAGTCAAGGCCATCACCTCCATCCAGCCCCCACGCCCAGAATACCACGCCTCAAAAGCCACGGGAATCGTTCTCGACGGCGATTTATCGGACTGGGAAGGACGGCAATTCGTCCAAGTGGGCGAAAATACTCCCCGCCGCATCATCTACAAGACACACCCGTATGGCGGAAATTCCGACCTCTCCGCACGAGTGGCATTCGCATGGGATGAAGAATGCCTCTATATCGCGGCACAAGTCCGAGATGACATCCATGTCAATCCCGAAAAGACCGGCGATATCTGGAAAGGAGACGCCATACAGGTCTCCATCCGAGAAAAGGGACCCGCAATGAAGGCAAGCGACATCGGTAAACTCTACGAATTCGCACTGGGATGCGATGACAACGGCGCATTCGTATACACTTGGGCAAATCTCGCACATCTACTCAACCTCACCAAAGCCGCACAGACCATCCATGGCGATACCATCACCATGGAATTCTCCGTCCCATGGAAGGTCATCGGATTGCCGAACCCAACGGCCGAAAATACATACGGCATCTCGTTCGTCGTCCCAGATATGGATACCACAGACAGACCTGTCGCAAAACTCAACTCCATGGACGGATATATCGAATGGACACCAGGGATCTTCTACGGCAAAAATCCCTCACGCTTCGCTTGGCTATACCTGGAATAACGCAGCACGCAGAATCAAAAACAATTCAGAATGCCGTTATCAAATTATCATAAGATGATTATCAAAAGATGATAAAAACAGGCACCTCCCCCGCAGCACAACGGGGGAGACCATTGAAATTAAAGGAATGGTGTCATATATAGAGGGATACATTGGTAACCTTCTTTCTCCATGATGTCCCCTGAGTGAAGTATCAAAGGTCTATCCACTTGCATCGCAAACTTACGACAGAATTTCTGCAAAGACGAAAAGGAGTAGTTTTTTCCAGACTTCACCTCAACGGGAGAGATATTATGTCGGCTAGTAATGATTGATTTTTCTATCAGAAAATCAATCTCCATACGATCGGCGGCACATTCTCGACTAGAGTTGGAATAGAAGAACAACTTATTTCCCGCAGCCGTCAGCATTTGAGCCACCATGTTCTCAATAATCATCCCCTCATTGAATTCAAGTCGGCCAAAGAGAAGTTTCTTGTATATCTCTTCATTTACAATCGCCTTTTCATCAAAAGCATGACTGACCAAAAGACCTGTATCTCCCATATAACACTTCAAAGTTGAAATCTCTTGGCTTAGTTTCAATCCGATACTCGGCTCTGTGGTTCGATAGCAACTATTGATAATCATGGCATCATCAAGCCAGAATAGAGCATCTTCGTACTCCCGAAAACGAGTGGCCTTACTAATGGAAGAAAGACGAAAAACTTTCTCGTGGCGCTGTAGTTGGGCAGGAATCTCGTCAAAAATTGACTCAACTTTTCTTTCGTATCCCTTGGCATGCTTGATGATATCTGAACGATAAAGTGTCAAAATATCACGTTTCACAATATCTGTTTTAACAAAATCCCGCGATTCAATATATTCCTGCACAGCCTGTGGCATCCCACCCACGAGCAAATACTGCCGAAAATAATCCATTGCCTTCCGATGAAGAACATTGCCAAGGGGACTATGTGCCAAAAAACAATCCTTAAGAAAGGGCATCAACGTATCATTCCCCATAGCCCAAAGAAATTCCTCAAAATCAAGAGGATACATTTTTACATGACGTTCTTCGGAAGGAATGACAATATCAGCCACGTTGGATTTTATTGACATCAAAGAACCAGTTTCCAGGAAGTGATACCTGCCATCAGCCACAAGGTATTTGATCGCTGAACGCGCACGAGGACACAAATGAACCTCATCAAAAATAATCAACGACTTCCCAGGAATCAAGGAAACATTGAAAAACGCACTCAAATAAGAAAATAAAGTGTCAAGATCATTCAAATAGTGACTAAATAAATCCTTGACTCCCTTGTCAACCCTGTTAAAATCAACCAGGATATAGCTACTATATTCTTTTTTTGCAAACTCTTCAGCAATGTAACTTTTCCCTACACGACGGGCTCCATCAATCAAAAGAGCAGTCTTTGCAGCATCATTTTGTTTCCAGTCTAATAGAAGATTATAAATTTTCCTTCTCATCACATCCTTCTACTCAAAATCACGAATTCAAGATCCTTTCCAATGAATTTATCACGAATTCAAGATTTTTCAACCCAAACACTATCACAAATTCAAGATTTTTCAACTAGACAATCATCACGAATTCAAGATTTTTCAACCTGGCTACACCTGGAATAACCCGAAAGCCAGAATGAAGGACAATTCGGAATATCACTGATATATTAAGGCATTAAATACATGCGTGGCGGGCTCAGGCGTACAGCCAGGAGGCACTTCCTATGAATTTTGACTCACATCCATTTATTTCATCCAACCAAAACCAACGTGAATTTTCCGTCGCGTCAATCCTCATTGGCGTAATTCTTTCCGTTGTATTTGGAGCCGCGAATGCCTATCTGGGATTGCGTATCGGCATGACGATATCCGCCTCTATTCCCGCGTCGGTCATCTCTATGATCATCCTTCGTGTGTTGCTTCGCAGGCAATCCATTTTGGAGAACAACATGGCTCAGACCATCGCCTCTGCGGGAGAGTCCATGGCGGCGGGCGTGATCTTCACGGTGCCAGTCTTTGCCTTGTGGAGTCAGGAAGGGGTCACCAAGCCCCAGCCCTTCAGCACCATTACCCTTTTGGCGCTCTTTGGTGGCGTCCTGGGCGTGCTGTTCATGATTCCCTTACGGCATTTCCTGGTGAAGACGGAACACGAACGGCTCCTGTTTCCCGAGGGACGCGCCTGCGCCGTCGTCCTGCTCTCCGCGGAAAACAAAGCCCAAAATGGTTCCGCCATTTTCATTGGTGCCATACTCGGTGCCGTCAGCAAGTTGCTGATAGACGGCTTGCGTCTCTGTTCGTCCGCCGTCGTGGTTCCCGTCAAAAAACTTCAGACCATATTCGCCATGGAGCCCTACCCTGCCCTGTTAGGCGTGGGATACATTTGCGGTCTGAAGGTATCTGCCACACTCTTCGCGGGGAGTTTTCTGAGCTGGTTCGTGCTAATTCCCCTGATTGTCAAATTCGGCGGCGAGAATGTGATTGCTCCGGGCAGCTCCACCATCGCCTCCATCTACGAACAGGGTGGCGCACCCGCCATTTGGAGCACCTATATCCGATACATTGGCGCGGGGGCAGTCGCCTGCGGGGGCATTACGGGATTGATAAAAGCCATGCCCCTCATCGGAGCCTCTCTGGCAGGCGCCTTCAAAGGGCTGAAAGCAGGAGACAAAGAGGATGCCAGAACCGACAAGGATCTGGACAACCGGCTTCTTGTGGCGGGGATCGTCCTAGTGCTGGTCTTGCTGGCGGCCCTGCCCCAAATTCCGCTGAATTGCTTCGGTGTACTGCTCTTTGCAGTCTGCGGGTTTTGCTTTTCGCTGGTGGCGTCGCGCATTGTCGGCATCATCGGTGCCAGCAACTCACCCTGTTCAGGAATGACGATCGCCGCACTGCTCATTGCCGCGTCGATTCTCAAACGGACCTCATTGTCACCTACGGAGGGAATGATTGCCGCCATGGCCATCGCCACCATGTGCTGCATCATCACCACCATTGCGGGAGACACCTCTCAGGATTTGAAGACAGGGTTCCTGCTTGGAGCGACGCCCCAAAAACAGCAAATCGGCGAGATCATTGGCGTTCTAGGGGCTGCCTGCTGCGTCGGTGGCGTGGTGCTTCTTCTGGACAAAGCCTGGGGCTTCGGCTCCGAGCAACTCCCAGCCCCGCAGGCCCATCTGATGAAATTGGTGGTCGAGGGCGTCATGCAGGACACGATGTCCTGGGATTTGTTGCTTGTGGGCGCCGCCATCTCCCTGACGATGGAACTGCTGGGCATTCCTTCACTGGGCGTTGCCATTGGCGTATTCCTGCCGATGGCATCCACCGCACCCATTCTTATCGGCGGATTACTAAAACACATGATTGACGGAAAAAATGAACCCTCGGAACGGGGCGTGCTCCTTTGTTCAGGATTGATTGCGGGCGAAGGAATCATGGGAATTCTCCTGGCACTCCTCGCCGTCCTGCACTGGGATGACTGCATAAATCTCTCCAACCACTATTCGACGGGCATGGCGGGAAGTCTGGTCCTCCTCACCATTACCATCCTCATCATCTGGAAAACCATTCGACGCCGAAATCCAAATTGAATAAGCGGGGGCAAGGGGGCTCCCTCCCCCTTCCTTATAAATAATTAAGCATTAAGCATTAAGCATTAAGCATTAGTCTTTATAGATTCCCATCTCCCGGAAGCGGTCATATCGGTCTTCCTTCAGTCGGGAGGCGGACTTCTTGCATAGTGCTTTGAGGTTCTTGATAATTGCGGCCTTCAGGATTGCCGCGGCCTCGCCAGGATTGCAGTGTGCGCCTCCCAGGGGTTCGGGGACGATTTCATCAATCACCTTCATTTTCAGGAGGTCGTCGGCGGTCAGTTTCAGCGCGGCGGCGGCATCGGCGGTCTTATTTTCGTCTCGCCAAAGAATTGCGGCACAGCCCTCGGGCGTGATGGCGGAATAATAGGCATTGGCCAGCATCAGCACGCGATTTCCCACGGCAAGCCCTAGTGCGCCGCCGGAACCGCCCTCGCCTGTCACCACGCACAAAATCGGCACCGTCAGGCGGAACATCTCCCGAAGATTCACCGCGATGGCCTCGCCGATGTGTCGTTCGCCGCCGGAGATGCCGGGATATGCTCCGGGAGTATCCACAATTGTCACAATGGGACAATGGGCTTTCTCGGCAATCTTCATCAAACGCAGGGCCTTCCGATAGCCTTCTGGCTCAGGACAACCGAAGTGGTTTTGGAGATATTGTTCCAAGTTGTGGCCCTTCCGCGTGAAAATCACCATCACGGTCTTGTCACCCAGACGGGCAAATCCGCCACCAACCGCCCAGTCATCGCCAAAACGTCGGTCACCATGCAACTCCAGCAAATCCGAGAAAATCATCCGGCAGAAATACTGCGGATGGGGACGCATGGGATGACGGGCCAGGCGGACACGCTGCCAGGGCGTCAGGCTATCCTGGTAACGCACCTCCACTTCCTGGATCCGCTCAAAAAGCGTCTTCAGTTCGGAGTCAATGTGCAGGTGATTCTGCTGTGCGTGGCGTTTCAGCGCCTCCGCACGATGCACCAACTCCAGTACTGGCTCCGCAAAATCAAGATTCCCTTCAGAAGGCATGGAAATTACTCCTCAATCGTCACCTTCACGGGGGGACAAGAACCACCTGGCTCAGGAATGAAATCGTAGAGTTCCTCGACCTCTTCGTTACGCAGGCGGACGCACCCCAGGGAACAACTGGTGCCCACGGTATCGGGCTCCGTGGTGCCGTGAATGCCATAACCCTCCAGGCTGGGATCCGTGCCCTCAATGGGCGTCAATTTCATCCAGCGAGTCCCCAGGACATTCTCGGGATCACCTGCGGGGATATACTTCCCTGGCGGCGTCCAGGCAGGATCCACCAATTTTCCTGCGATGACGAATTTGCCCACGGGAGTGCGATTTTCCCGCCCGATGCCCACCGTCCAAACGCGATAGAGCTGGTTGTCCAGATAGAGCATCAGCAGGAAATGCTGCTTGGAAACACGAATCGACCAGGTGCCCTGGATGTAGCTGAGAGTCTGGCTGGGACGGATAATCGGCGCCTTGCCGTCATCCCGCTGGAGGCTTTCGTTGCAACGGATCAACGCCCCAATGCTGGTGTAATGACGGCTGGCAATCACACTTAAGGAATCGCCCTTCACAACACGGTAGAATTTCTTCTCGTCAGCGGGTGCGGAAGAATTCATCAACTTCTTGTTCACGTCGTTAATGACCTTCACCGCATCCAGCCAGACGGGACTGAATTCCGTAACCCCTTCCATCTTCAAGACACCACGGGCAATCTGGCGCGCCGCCACAAGCATCCCACGGTCAAATTGCTGGCGAGCGGCATTCAGGCGCTCATCCACCCCCACTACGACAGGAGGAGTGACAACGGGCGCCTGCGGCTGTGCAGGTTCCACCACCGCGGCAGACGGCTGCCCTTCTGCAGGTGTGGAAGGCTTAGCCAGATGCTTTGCGACTTGCTCCGCCACATCCGCTTCCTCGGTTTCGGAGGAATTCTTCACGCAGGAACGCCAGACAAGGCCACTCAGCCCCAACAGGCCCATGACAAGAATGGCGATTAGTGGGTATTTGATATACCAGTACATGAGGGAGAATCCGTAGAAAAGGGGTGGCTTACTTGCGGCAAATAAAAGATTTTCCAGGGGAACGCCTTAATATACCCTATTTACGCGCCGCGCGATTGAGTTCCCGAAAGGAAATCGCGAACGATTGCTTTCGCCTCACCCACATCCCCTGCGGGAAGCCAATGGATGGCATGCCCTTCCCGCTCGAATTTCCGGAACCAGGTATCCTGGCTCTTGGCAAAATCCCGAATGCGGTTCAGGAGTTCGTTATGCATTTCATCGTAGGAGAGTGCCCCCGAAAGATAACGCGAGAGATAGCGGTATTCCAGCCCGAACCACTCAAGCTTTTCAAAGGAAATCCCCGCCTCATGCAACCCGCGCACTTCCTCCACCAGCCCCGCATCCAGACGCGCGTCCAGCCGCACACGAATGCGTTCACGGACTTCTTCACGGGTGAATTTCGGCGCCAAAATCAGCGTATTCGAAAGGCGCGGCGGCACTTCTGTGACACCACTGCGGGCAATTTCGATGGCACGGATAATCCGTCTATCCTGGCTGACGTCCGTCCGAGCAAGCAATTCTGGGGAAGCGACGCTACGGAGAATTTCCATCAACGCGGGGGTATCCAGTGTCTCCAGGCGCTTCCGCTCCTCCCAGTCCGGGGGACCACCCGCCATCTCATAGCCATCCAACAGCGCCGCCAAATAAAGCGCGGTCCCGCCACACAGAATTGGCAACCGGCCACGGGAATGGACCTCACAGAGACACTCCCGCGCATCCTGCAAAAATCGGAAGAGGTCGTATTTTTCGGAGGGTTCCACGATGTCCAGCAGATGACAAGGCACCGGCGCGCCCCCCTCGGAATACTCCGAGATGTCCTTCCCCGTCCCGACATCCATTCCCCGATAGACCTGCCGCGAATCCACGCTGAGGATTTCCCCGCCGAATTCCCGAGCCAATTCTACCGCCAGATGGGTCTTGCCCGTGGCCGTAGGACCTGTAACCACCAATATGGGCGACTGGGCGACCGCTGGATATGTCGGAGGAAAAAGACTCATGGTTGACTCGCTCAAGGTGCGCTAGGGACAGGAACCACTTCCGGAACAACCACGGGCTCAGGCTGCCCATCATGACGATACCCCAACTCCACAGCCAAAATTCCACGAGGCAGGATTTCCACTACCTTCACACCATCTGGCAAATCCAGAACACCCAATTTCACATTCTGCTTGCCAGCCATCGTGTACGGCGTCAAATCGCAGACTACCCGCAAATCCTCGATACTCATGCCTTTCAGTATCTTCGAGGGACCACGCAAATGGATATCCACCTCACGAGACGACTCACCGGGAACAAACTTGGGTTCCAGCATGCTGTCACCACGCATCAGGAAATAAATCTGCAAATGGTTGAAAGCACGGGTAACCAACTCCTTCGAGTCCTTCTGGGGAATGACCTCGTATTCAATATGGTCCATGGACAGGGAAAGTTCCGGCATGTCCGCGGGTTTCACCAACCCAATCATCCCATGATAGGTCTGCGTGTCCTTGGGAACAATCATCTCCGTAGAGATGGTCTTGATGCGCGAAAGCATATATTCCGGCCCCGTCACACGAACCACGGAAGTCAAGGGCACACACTCGTATGTCCAGCCACTCTCCTCCTGATTGCGGTCCACCGTCAAGCGCACAGGGACTTCACGCACGCCAATACGGTCGCACTTGATCTTCAGATTGGCATGGGCAACGCCACGGACAACCACACCGGCGGGCTTCGTCACCACATCCGCCTCCGTTATCGTGTAATCCACGACCTGGGGGTCAGCAGAGTTGTTCTGAGGAAGGCTATTCAATACCGCCAAAAGACGCTGTTCGTTGATTTCGATGCCAAATTGTTCTGGCTGATAAGACCCTGTTCGGTGAAGCGCATCCACGGCCACATTCAAATCCACCTGGAAGGTCTGCGGCAGGACATACAGATTGCCCGCAAGACTCTGATTGCCCAGGGTAACCTGGACATTTTTGATTTCACGCCAGGACGCATAGGAACTGTCCGCACCTTGACGACGGATGACAGAGCACGTCACCAACGCCAACCCCAGGGCAATCAACAGACGCCAGAAATCAAATGCGCGCAACCGCCTGTCCCAACGGCGCAGGACGGCCTTCTTTTCCTGCTGAGGAATGGGATGTTTTCCAGAGACCATGGCTATTTCTCCTTTTTGACCTCAGCGACTTCTTCCTGATGGGACTCCGACTTCGATACGGTCTCGGATGCCTTTCCAGACTCCCCGTTTTCCGCCGATTCGTGGACATCCTTCTGCTTGACTTCCACGATTGCGCGCTCATTCTGACGGCAAAACTCAATCAGCGACTCGCGTAATTCCTGGGGCGATTCAAAGCGATGCATACGATGGGGGTCCTCCTCATCGGGTCGCAAGACACTCCCGCGTTCCTCCGAAACCATCAACACGAAGGCATCCGTACGTTCCGCCATGCCGTGCGCCGCGTTGGTTCTGGCATGCACAGGACCATCGCTCTTGGTCGCCATGGGAAAACGGCACCCCGCCGCAGTGATGTGTAACCCGGAACGAGTCATGCGCAGAATAACACCGCCATCATGCAACGCCGTCCCCGGATAGAAAATCGTGCGAATGAGTCGGTAGTTGATTTCGCAGTCCAGTTGTTCACCCGCCCCCCGGATTTCCTCCAAGCCCGTAATGCCTTCCAGGGCGATTAACGCGCCCGTATTCACATTCTGCAGGCGCTCTTTCTCCAAGTCCACGTGGTAGTAATCCCGCAAAAACGCCCGCCATTTCTCATCTGTTGTCAGGCAACAGACCCCCTTGACCAACTCATCGACGCTGCGACGAATGACCTCGCCACGCATGACGCGGTCGCGACGCAGACGGAATTGCAGTGCGAAGCGCCGCACCCACACCATGGGATGAGCCAGGAAACGCCGGATTTCGTCCTGGAAGAGAATCACCAGCGCCAAGGGCAAAATCTTAACCAATCCATCCGCCAGGTAGGTAATCACGGAAACATTCACCCAGCTATTCAGGAAATTGACCGCCAGCCAGAAGAAGACCACCGCAAAGAGGGTATAAATGCCCTGCGTATGGCGGAAAATCCGCAGGATAATCCAATAGGCGCATGTCAAAAGGACAACCTGTGCGACAATCCAGAAGATGTCATTCACGGATTGTAAAATGGGAAGTAGCGTATTCACAGCGATTGAATTGCCTGAGTAATTTGCAGAACTTGACGATGTTCAGAGACATCATGGACACGAAGGACCTGGACACGGCGGGATAACACCGCCACGGCCAGCGTTCCAGGAAGACGACGGCAGGGCTCACTCTCGCCACAGATTTTCCCAATGAAGGACTTTCGGGAGACGCCCAACAGCGCCCCGCTCTCTCCATCCGCAAACTCCGCAGCACGTCGGACGCATTCCAGATTCTGCTCCAGGTCCTTCCCAAAACCCACGCCGGGATCCAAAAGGAAGTAGGATGCTTCCAATCCCGTGGAAGCCATCAGCGCTTCACGGCGCTCCAGGAGATACCCGCGGACCTGCGAAAAAGCCTCGCTGCCACCAGGAAGCGGACGGTCGTCCATCAGAACGCACCCCGCACGAAAATCCCGTAGCACCCCGGCCATCCCATCGTCACGACAGGCGGTGACATCATTGACGATGTCTGCCCCGGCTTCCAGCGCCGCACGGGCCACCACCGCCTTGGAGGTGTCCACCGAAATCGGTGCCCCGGTGCATTTGCGCACCCCTTCTATGACAGGAACCACGCGAGAGAGTTCCTCCTCTGCAGAAACAGGAACCGAACCGGGACGAGTGGACTCGCCACCGATGTCCAGCACTGCCGCGCCCTCCATCAACAACGTCAAGGCGTGCTCCACTGCGACAGAAGGCGAGAAGTATCTCCCTCCATCGGAAAAGGAATCCGGCGTGGCATTGACAATGCCCATCAGCAAAGGCATTCCTGGCGTAAACGCAAGGGATTTGCCACGAAAAGAGAATTGTCGTGGAGAAAGGGATTTCTGCATAAAAGTTAATATATCCTAGAACGCGCATTCCCCAAGAAGATAGGTTTTGAAACCACGAAATCCGCGAAAATTCCCAAATATTCTCCCCAATCTTCCAGCATCAAGAATCAAAAATTCCTAATTCCTAATTCCTAATTCCCCTATAGCTCGCTTCCGTGGGTCAATTCAAAGAGGATGAAGCCCTCCATCCCAGCTGCACGAACTGCCTGGATTTGCCGCTGGAGTTCCTCCTTGGAGAGATTATTGACCGTCAATCCGATGCCGGGACGAATGCGATTGGCGAATTGGCCCGCATCGGCACGCTGTCGTGTCAAATCCCCCTGGAACAAAGCCACAGAAGGCCGATAGTCCATAGGAGACACGAAATCCACGATGCCCTTCTGCAACCACTCCACCCAATCCTGACCCACATTTTTCTTGGCATCATTCAGATTGGAATAAACTGCCGCAGAGACCTGGATCTTCGGACGCGCACCACGAATCGCCTTGGACAACTCCTGCGCCAGAGCGGTAATCTGGTGAATGCGGAAGGCCTCCCAGGCGGATTTTTCCTTCTCGTGGGTGCATTGCGGCCACTGCACAAGCGCATGTCCCGCAAAACGCTGGAATGCGGCTTTGCAGTGTTCGCAGTAGCACGCGTTGCTGCTTTCATAGCGAAGCATATCCAACTGTATGCCCGCCAAGTCGTATTTGCGCGCCAACTCCGCCACCGCCTGTGCCATCAACATACGATTCTCACGCTGGGTGGGACAGAGCCAGGGCACCGTCTGACTATTGGCTTTCTTCTGCAGACGCCCCGCTTTCGCAAAGGCATTCTTTGTTGTCTCGGAGGCGTCCGCAATGCTCAGGACCTGCACCCAGGCATGGACCTGTATGCCAAGACTGGCCCCCGCCGCCGTACACTCCGCAACCACGTCTTCCTTGGCATTCACCAACCGCCCTGTAATTGTCTTGGAGGGCCAGGCAGCTGCGTGGGGAGAAAGGAAATGAGGGAAGATGGCATTGTATTGGGCAATTTTCAGACGACGGAGGGTCTTCCACCAATTTTCGCCAGGAAGACCCGTCCCAGAGCGTATCCAGGCACCCCGCATCTCCTTGGAATTTCCCGAGGAGGTGCCGGTCGTCGCCACATGGAGCCCCTCATCGGCCAATGCGCCAATGAGCGCTGAGGTCGCCGCAACTACCCCGGGGTAGTCCTTGGACTGCTGGCGTTCCTGGGCACGAGCCAGGTGCTTCTTCGCAACCGTATGGTCACCCGCACCCGCATTCCCTAACGCAAATTTCGCCAATTTCACTAACTGCTCCGCACCCGCCTTGCGCAATCCAGGCACAAAATCCTCAAAGAATGCCGCCAGAACAGGAAGCGCCTTCCCGGGATCCTGGTTCAGATAGACGTATGTCATCCAAAAACCGTATGGCGTCTGGACGATGGCGGGATAGGGAGTCTTGTGCCCCGTGGCATCCACCCAATAGGCACGGAACTTCAGATTCTCCGAAGGGCTCGCCGTCACCGCAAGCAAAGCATTACAATTTTGTTTAAATGTGGCCCCGCCGTTGGTCTGGAGCTGTGTAATAGGCTGTGGCAAGCTGGATGACTTCAGGAATTTTCCCGCAGGCAACTGCATGGCATTGGCCAATCGGGGCGGCAGGTTGTAGAACCCGCTGATGCGACCGCCCTGCCGCAGATAGGCAGTCAGTTGGTTCACCGTATTGTCGCTGGTGAATTCGCCCCCAGGCAGAGCGACACAGCGGTATTGCTTCAGAATGGCCTGGGTGACATCCTGCTCGTCAATGACCGCGGGATAGATGCCCCCCGACACCAATACCTCACCCAGATTCTTCGCATAGCGCAGGGCCTCCTTGCGGGAATTCTCCGAGACCTTCGTTCCAAAACCACTGCGGATAATCGCCAACGAGACATTCGCCGGAATGAAATCCAGCGCAGCCAAGTGGATGGCGCATTCCCCAGGAGATCCACGCCAGGCCGCAAAGCGAATGCAGTCACAATGACGCCAGCTGAATTGGCCACTTCCTTCAGGCATGAAGGACGCCTTGGAAATGACGAACTCCTCCCACTTGCCATTGGTCTGGGGAGAAATCGCCGCACGCAGCCATACCCCATCCATGCGAATGAAAAAGTCCAGCTGGCTAGCTAAATCCGCATTGAGGAAACGCACACGGAAACGCACACCCGCAATCTTGTTCAAATCCAGGGAGACCGGCAAATCCCAGCAGGCACGACGGGAGCCCTCATTCTGAAAACGGGTCCCCAACTCCAAGACGCCACTCTGGCTATGGTAGACCGCACGGGTCCCCTCATCCCCAGAAGTCGAAAAATCCCGGGCGGATTTGCCAAAATCCACACTCTGCCCACACAACACCAGGCAGAATAACAAGAATAATATGGATACTACTTTCCGCATGCCCGCTAATATATACCCTACTTAATGCTCAATGCTTAATGCTCAACGCTTAATGTTGGATGAACGAGCCCCTGCCCTGCATGCCGAAGGCGGTACGAGCGTTCACGCCGCCCTAGAAATCCCCCATCAAGAACGAGCCCCCGCCCTGCATGCCGAAGGCGGTACGGGCGTTCACGCCGCC
>DCIO01000037.1 GCA_002315885.1 Lentisphaeria bacterium UBA1724 | reverse complement strand
CCCTTGAGTCCCTTGAGTCCCTTGGGTCCCTTGAGGCCCTTGAATTCATTCCGAATTACCCCTTTGCATTGCAGCGCAACGCAGTGTTTACAAATTGATGTATAGTATTGTAAACTGTTTTGTAAACAATGGAATGACTGAACCTCTTTGGATAGGGGGTGCGAGATGATTTTTGATGTAGCAGTAATTGGCGGTGGCGTATCTGGCGCCTCGGTTTCCTGGCAGTTATCGCATTATGATATCTCCGTGGTGCTATTGGAGAGCAAAGCGGACGTCTGCATGGGGGTATCCAAGGCGAATTCCGGCATTGTGCACGGTGGTTTTCACCATCCTGTGACTTCGTTGAAAGCCCGTTTGGAGATACGTGGCAACCTGATGTTCGAGCGTCTCCAGCACGACTTGGACTTTCCCTTCAAGCGTACTGGCATATTGGTGGCGGCCTTTAGCGAAGACGAGATGACCACAGTGCGTCGTCTCTACGACCAGGGCATCGCCAACGGCGTTCGTGATCTGGAGATGTGCGGGCACGAGCGGATGCTGCGTCTTGAGCCGAAATTGAATCCCGACGTAGTAGGCGGTTTCTACGCGCCAGGTGGTGGCACAATCGAGCCCTACCGCTACGTATATTCGTTGGTGGAATCCGCCACGCTGAACGGCGTCAATTTGCAGTGCAACTGGAAAGTCGTGCAGGGCTACCACGATGGCGACCACTGGCATCTGCGTTCCGAACAAGGTGGAGAAATCGAAGCCAGATACGTCGTCAACGCGGCTGGGTTGTATGCGGATGAGATATCCCGCTGTTGTGGTGGCGAGATTTTCCACATCCACCCCCGCAAGGGCGAGGAGTATTTGCTGGACCGCTCCAGCGCCGGGCGTCCCGAACACGTGATTTTCCCCGTGCCGTCGAAGCATTCCAAGGGTGTGTTGGTCATTCCGACGGCGGAAGGCACGACGATGATTGGCCCCACTGCGGATCCCGTGGAAGACAAGGAGGACACCACCACAAGCGCCGATAACATGAAGCGCATCATGACAATGGTGCGCACCATGGTCAACGGCGTAAGTTCCCGTGATTTGATCACCTCCTTCGCTGGCTTGCGCCCCGTCCTGGACACGGAGGATTTCTACATCGAGCCCTCGAAACTCGTGCCGAATTTCATTCAGGTGGCGGGCATCCAGTCCCCCGGCTTGACCGCCTCCCCCGCCATCGGCGAATACGTGAAGGACCTGCTGAAAGGCGAAGGGCTGAAACTGTCAGAGAAGACCAACTTTGTCTACGACCTCTCCCGAAAACACCACGCACGGAGCGAAACCAGAGAGGAACTCCAGCGCCTGCATGACACGAATCCCGCCTGGACGCACATCATCTGCCGTTGCGAAAAAATCTCGGAAGCGGAGATTGTAGAGGCAGTCAGAAAGGGACATACCACCGTCGATGGGGTGAAATTCTATACCCGCGCGGGCATGGGACGATGCCAGGGGGGCTTCTGTTCGGCAAAATTCCTGGAGATCATTTCCCGAGAGAGCGGCATTCCCATGGAAGAACTTACGAAACGGGGCGGCACAAGCCGCATTCTTGCCGGCAAACTCGGTGACCTGGAGGTACGCTAATGGAAAAGAAGAATTGCTACGACCTGGCAGTCATCGGTGGCGGCGCGGCAGGACTTTCCGCCGCGGCGGTCACCGCTAGCGCCTCACGACGGACACTTGTCATCGACCGGGAAGACCACCTGGGAGGCATCCTGCGGCAGTGCATCCACAACGGCTTCGGATTGCGATACTTCAAGGAAGAACTCACGGGGCCCGAATATGCGGAACGACTGGCCGTCTCCGCACAAAAGGCGGGCGCGGAATTCGCCTTGGGCACAACCGTCACCGAATTGAAACGACTGCCTGACGGCACTTTTGAATTGGAGACACTCTCCGCAAAAGACGGCGTCAGGATAATTCACGCACGGGCGGTGCTGCTGGCCATGGGATGCCGTGAACGCAACCGCGGTAACATCGCCACCCCTGGCACGCGCCCCGCGGGAGTATTCACTTCGGGAACCGCACAGAAACTCCTGAATCTGGAGGGGCGGTTGCCAGGCAAAAAAGCCGTCATCATCGGCTCCGGCGACATCGGACTCATCATGGCACGACGATTGCGCTGGTGCGGTATCGAAGTCCAGGCCGTGGTTGAAATCATGCCATTCCCCTCTGGACTGACTCGAAATATCGTCCAATGCCTGAATGATTTCAACATCCCGCTGTGGCTTGAGCACTCCGTGGTGGAAATCTGCGGCAAGGACCGTGTGGAAGGCGTAGAGGTGGCCCCACTGGTCAATGGAACACCCGATATGGGACGCAAATTCCATATCGACTGCGACACCCTGCTCTTCTCCGTGGGACTGGTCCCCGAAAACGAATTGGCCATCTCCGCAGGAGTCAAGCTCAATCCCGCCACAGGCGGCGCGATGGTCAACGGGGACTACCAGACCTCCGTGCCAGGAATCTTCTCGGCGGGAAATGTCCTCCATGTCCACGACCTCGTGGATTTTGTCTCCGAAGAAGCCATCCGTGCGGGACAATGCATTCTGCGCTATCTGGAAGGAAGGACCGCCCAGACGCCAGGGAACTCCGCATTGGCGGGGGCGAATCTGAAATACGTTATTCCCAACCGATACTTCACAGGGCAACGGACTTATTTCTCCTTCCGGTCGATGATCGTGACAAACAACGGCACCCTGACGGTATCCTGCGGAGACCGTGTGCTCCTGAAGAAGGTCCTGCCCTTCGTGCGCCCCGCAGAGATGGTAAATCTCGAGTTGAACGAAGAACTACTCTCGGATGGCGGCGAATTGACTTTCAGCCTGGAAAAAGGGACGGAGGTGAAATAACCCATGGAAAAGAATCTCATCTGCATCAACTGCCCACAGGGATGCCATCTCACCATCAATACCGCCTCGGAGACAGGGGATTTCACGGTTACAGGAAATCGTTGTCCGCGAGGCCAGACATACGCTATCCAGGAATTGACCGACCCCAGGCGCGTTGTCACCGCCGTAGTCCCCACGAATTGCCACGCACTGCCCTATCTGCCTGTGCGCACGGACAAGCCGTTGCCCAAGACATTGATCCCTGACTTGCTGAACTCCCTGTACAAGATGAGGGTCGACGCCCCGAAAGCCATGGGCGACATCATCCTCGAGAACTACAAGAATACAGGCGTCAATGTCATTGCCTCGGAGACACTATGAATCTTCTTGAGCTATCCCAGACCATTCGTAAAGTCCGCCAGGCACAGGGACTGACCGTGGAACAACTGGCCCAAAAGAGCGGCTTCAGCAAGGGCTTCATCTCACAAGTCGAGAACTTCCGCCAGACCCCATCCCTGAAGGCTATCGTACGCATTGCCGAAGCCCTGGGCATGCCCCTGGGGGCATTCTTTTCCGAAGACGGCGTAAAAGACTCGGAATACACCCTCGGCAACATCAATGAGGGCGAGGAAATCCCACGCAACGAAGGCAACGAACACGGCATCCGATATTCCGCACTGGCTTTCCGACAAATCGGACGACGGATGGACCCATTCGTCATCGACTACACACCCGCCACGCCACGGGAATTCATGCGCCACGACTCCGATGAATTCTTTGTCCTGCTGGAAGGAAAACTCAAATACTTCCTCATCGAAGACAGGAACTGCCATACGATGCAAACGGGAGATACACTATACTTGAAAGCAAATGTCCCACACCGCGTGGAATTGGCAGAGGGATGCACCCACGCCCGGGGGCTCGTGGTCTATTCCGATCCAAAATTGATGGACTGAATAGACGGAACATCCAGGAAGGAAATGATATGACCGAAAATTCTGGATACCTTTCAAACCATATCATCCACGAAGCGCACTTCTTCAACCAGCCGAATGCCAGAGTGTTCTTCGACTCTATGCCTCATCTTTTCCACAAGCTGGCGGTAATCCGACGCCGACCCGATTTCCTTGGAGGGATTGACAATCCAGTTGGCATGATGCTCGGAAACCACAAATACGCCGCATGACAACCCCTTGCATCCTGCTGATTCAAGCAACCTGCCCGCGGGATCTCCCTGGTCGGGATTCTTGAATGTAGACCCCAGAGACGGAAATGGTGATGCGGATTTGCGACGCCTTGTTGCGATTTCGCGCAGTAGCAAATGCTCCGCCTGCGAATCACATTGGGAGAAACGCACTTCGGCGTGGGTCAGAAGGACATCCGCGGGAACTGGGGAATGGCGATAGCTCCATCCGCCATCGGCCTCGCGCCATTTCCAGGGGGTGCCGTCGTTCAGGCGAATCCCCTCCACCGCAACCACATATTCAAATATAGAATGGCCATTCGCCCCGGCATTTCCTGCCAGAGCACCACCCAATGTGCCAGGAATTCCGAAAAGTGATGAAAGGCCGCCTAGACCAGCACCCGCGCACCGATAAAGAAGCGAGGAAAGCATCTCACCGCACCTAACCTTCACGATCTCTCCGTCCCTATCGAAGCCATGTCCGATATTCTCCGCCAGACGCAGACAGACCAGTGGGAGTTCGCCATCCGACCCCACTAGATTCGTCCCCCCACCCAAAGGCAATAGGATTGCCTGATGCACCTTCGACCAATGGATGATTTCCTGGAGTTGTTCCGAATCCTCCGCAAATGCGATGGTGACGCGCCCTTTGCCCGCGCGCACCGCCGACAGCCTTCCCCATGTTTCTGTGGCTGTCTTCATCGCAACTCCGCCTTCACGCCAAGTGCCTTCAGCTTCTCTTCAATGTCCTGATATCCACGCAACACCATCTCGATATTCTCAATTGACGACACCCCCTTGGCACAGCATGCCGCGATGATCATGGCCATTCCCGCCCGTATGTCAGGGCTGTACATCGTGATTCCGCGAAGACGCGAGGGTCCGGAAATCACAACGCGGTGCGGATCGCAGATGATGGCATTGGCACCCATCGCAATCAGCTTGTCCACAAAGAATATCCTGCTTTCAAACATCTTCTCGAAGAACATGCAGGTCCCCTGCGCCTGTGTGGCCAGGGCAATGAAACAGCTCATCATATCGCTGGGAAATTGTGGCCAGGGGCCGTCGGATATGACAGGGATGGCGTTGTTCATATCAGGAGAAACGACCAGCTTATCGGGAGAAGACATGCTGATTCTGCCGGGAACGACCGTGAACTGGCAGTTGAACATCTCAAAGATGCGGCGGGTCATCCAGTAGTAATGCGGGGAAATCCTCCCCGTAATCTCAATGTCGCCCCCCACGGCGGCACAAAGGGTCATATAGCTTGCCGCCTCCACGTAATCGCTCTCCAGGGTCAATTCTCCACCGTGCAGTTGGGTATTTCCCTTGACCACAATGACATTCGTCCCCGCACCCGTGATCTCCGCCCCCATGGAGTTGAGCAACCCAGCGAGTTGCTCAACATGAGGTTCGCAGGCCGCATTACGGATGGTAGTCGTGCAATCAACCGATGCAGCTACCATCATGATGTGCTCCGTTCCAGTGACGCTGGGTTCATCCAAAAACAACTGTACCTCGGAGGGAGAGTCGGATTTCTCAAGCGCGTAGCCCTCTTCAGCTGACACCAGCTTCACCCCCAACCGGGAAAGGCCGTAGAAATGCGTGTCCAGCCTGCGATGGCCAATGGGATCCCCTCCGGGAATCCCTATGCGGCAATAACCTAACCGAGTGGCAAGCGGTCCGGCAAACAGAATGGAGGTCCTTATCCTTCCGCAAAGCTCCGACGGAATATCCCCCGTCGATATTCCCGTGGCATCAATGACCACATCCCCCGCTGACATTTCATACTTCGCACCCAGGTGACCGAGAATCTGCAACATGCTCTTGACATCTTTGATGTCCGGGACATTGTGCAGAACTGTCTTCCCATTGCCAGCCAGGACAGACGCCGCCAACGCAGGAAGAGCCAGATTCTTGTTCCCACCTAATTCTATTCTTCCGTAGATGCGCGACCCACCCTCAATCAACAGACTACCCATTGCACTATCTCATTCTCTTTTCCATTGCACCATCGTTTGCAATGTCCTTGCTCAAAATATACATCCTCCTGTTTCCACATTTACATCAAAATGCTCATTATTTTTCGGACGCCCTCCCCCCAAACAAGCATCTCGCCACCTCAAAGAGTTCCAGTGTCGGGGCCTTTTGTTCCTTCGGTTTATCCAAGATTACCAAATGGTAATATTCAGGCAAGCAGTCAGTTATGTAGACAAATCAAATTAAGAACAGTTACCTGAAAAAGTTGTTCTTTTTAGGATTTGTCGAAGATGAAAGTTTTCAATGTAAGGAATTCTGCCTTTGGTGGAGAACTGTGTCATTCTTTGCGGAAGAGAATCGAGTCCTGGGTGTCGTTTATCCCCCAAAGCCTCAGTCTCTTTACTCTTCTCGTTTTCGAAGGTCTCTTGATTTCACAGTTGACGAGGGTGATCTTATGGGTGCAATGCTGGGAACAATCCAGCCATTCGCCGTTGGCTATTCTTCTAACATTCTTCTGCGGAATCATATCCGATCTTGTGGGAAACCTCGCGATTGTGATGCTCTTCACACTACCCTGGCTCTTCTGCACGCGACATCTTCGGGAACGGCCGTTGGGAAAAGCACTTGCCATAGGGACGACTTTCATTCTTTCCAGCGCTTTCTTCTTCAATGCTACGGCGGAATACTTCTTCTGGCAGGAATTCGGGACACGCTTCAACTTTATCGCCGTGGATTATCTCGCCTATAGCACGGAAGTCCTGGGGAATATCCACGAATCCTATCCATTGGGAAAAATCCTGATTGGCGTGGTTCTCCTCTCTTCCGGAGCTACTTTCATCATCTGGGAGGCCTTCAAGAAAACACGGCATACTCACACACACAAGAGTGCCTTTGGGGGTGTTGCCACAGCAATCATCGTCATCTCCGCCTTTTTGACAATATTTGTCTTTCCTCTGGAGTGCCTGGCGAATCGCTTCAATCTGGAGTTATCCCGTAATGGCATTTGTTCTTTTGTGGAGGCATTCTTCAGCAATCAACTGGATTACGACGATTTCTACAAAACAAGGGAAATCTCCGAAGTGGACGGCGACCTCCGCAGATTGCTTGCCGTGGACGGCGGGATGTTCCTGACGGACAATCTTCTAGACATAAGACGGAGAATCTCTGCCGAGGGATTGGCAAAGTCATGGAATGTCATTCTCATCATGGAGGAGAGTCTCAGCGCTTCATTCACGGGAGTGCTCTCCGATGGCAAAAAAAGCCATACCCCGGAATTCGACAAACTCTGCAATCGGGGGATGCTGCTGGAAAAGTGTTTTGCCTCGGGGACGCGGACGGTCCGTGGAATTGAAGCCGTACAACTGGCAGTGCCTCCGACGCCTGGTCAATCCATTGTCAAACGCCCCCGGAACAGCGAGTTGGCTTCCATGGGAAAACTCTTCCGAATGCAAGGCTACGATTGCACATTCCTCTATGGCGGGTATGGGTTCTTCGACAACATGAACGATTTCTTCGGCGGAAATGGGTATGACATCCAGGACAGAAGATCCTCACATTCCACCCCACAGACCTTTGCCAACGCATGGGGATGCTGTGACGAGGATGTCTTCCAATGGGCACTCGACAACGCAGACCGTTCCAACCAAGCAGGAAAACCCTTCCATCAATTCATCGTAACCACCTCCAATCACAGGCCATATACATTCCCAGATGGAAAGATTGACGCGCCACAGGGACATCGAAGTTCGGCAGTCCGATACAGCGACTATGCTCTCGGAAACTTCCTTCGTGACGCAGAAACGCGCCCCTGGTTTGCCAACACCCTTTTCGTTATCGTGGCAGACCATTGCCACAGCACGGCGGGACATTATGCGTTGCCCTTGGAAAAATACCACATCCCGGCACTCTTCTACAAACCAGGCGATGTGACACCTCGACGCATCACCGCCGTATGCAGTCAAATCGATATCGCTCCCACCATCTTCGGACTCTTGAATTGGAATTACGTCACCGAGTTCTTTGGGTGCGATGTGCGAAAACTGCCGCCGTCGGGAGGACGGGCCTTCCCCGGGACTTTCCAAACTCTTGGGTATCTCAACGGCACCACCGGCATGCTGACAATGCTCAAAACAAAACGTGGTGTCTCCAGTGAATTATGGACGATGTCACCGCCTTTCGAGAATGTCAAAAGCAGCGACACCTCCGAAGACACCAATGCTGCGATAGCCTTCTTCCAGGCCGCCAGCATTCGCTACGATAAACAGCTAAGCCATTTCTACTTAAACAAATAAACCAATGAAAAAGTTATCGGACTTACTGTTCCGTGGATGGAGTTCCTGGGTAATCCCCCTGATGCTTTTGGCAATTACCATCCTCGTCTTTGAATGGACAGATTGGGACATGGCGATACAGCGCCATTTCTACACACCGGAGACGGGCTGGCTTCTGCATTTGAACAAACACAAAGGCTTCGGTCTTGTCTACTACACGATACCGAATATCCTTCTTGGAAACTTAGGTTTTGCAATACTGGTCTGCGTTCTGTGGCGCTTCATCCGCACACACCGTCTTTGCTGGAATGGCATATATGTGATACTATGCCTGATGTGCATTCCTTCGCTCATTGCCAATGTCAAAGCAAGAAAC
Source organism: Lentisphaeria bacterium UBA1724 (assembly GCA_002315885.1). Lineage (GTDB taxonomy): Bacteria > Verrucomicrobiota > Lentisphaeria > Oligosphaerales > Oligosphaeraceae > UBA1724. The sequence goes on along the minus strand of DCIO01000037.1, from coordinate 2,789 downwards.
AGCATGCCCTACCCCTCAAAAATCGTCGAATTCGGAGGCAAAGAAACGAAACGCACGATTATCGAGGCCTTTCGTGCCCATCATGAACCAGGACTTAAGCAGTATCATGGCTGGCCCGCAGGACACGCCAGCGGCGGGTGCTCGCTTATCTGCCTGGCATTCATCCCCAGGAAACGCCAATGGCGGTGGGCGGGCTTCGGAACGGCAATCCTAGCCGGCGGCTTTACGGGATTCTGCCATACCATGGATGGGGCGCATTTCTTCAGTCACATGCTGGTGACGTTTTTTCTGGCGTGGATTGTGGCGGCATGGCTGTTTCTGCTCCTAAGATACATCCGCTGGCGGATTGTCAAGTCAAGAAGAGCTCCATGGACAAGAAAATTAGGAACCTTTTGCTAACCCTTTGGTCAAACAGGGCATTCGGCATTTGAGACATGAAATTGGATTGAATGATGCGAGTTCTAATTATTGAAGACGACAAGATGACGTCTGAGTTTATCCAAGCTGGATTCAAGCAGGCTGGATACACAACCATCGCGTCAACCACAGGAACGGAAGGCTTGCAGTTGGCGTTGACGGAGAGTTTTGACATCGCCATCATTGATGTGATGTTGCCAGGACTTTCCGGCTTCGAAATCGTCAAGAAAATCCGCTCCGCCAAGATTACTGCACCGATTATCATCCTCTCCGCCAAAAACGAAGAAATCAACAAAGTGCATGGTCTAGAATGCGGCGCGGATGATTATCAGACCAAGCCATTCTCCCTTACGGAGTTGCTCGCGCGGGCATCGGCACAAATCCGCCGAGCGACGGCCATCTCGGAACCAACGGAACTCCGAGTGGCCAATCTGCGTCTTGACCTGATTGCCAGGCGTGTCTATCGGGGGGAAACACCAATCCCACTCCAGCCCCTGGAATTGCAATTGCTGGAATTCCTGATGCGGAACAAGGGCCGCGTGGTTTCCCGCATCACAATCATGGAACATGTGTGGGAATACCACTTCGATCCACATACAAACGTCGTCGATTCCCGTATCTGTCATCTGAGGGACAAAATCGACAGAAATTTCGAACCGAAATTGCTGAAGACGATTCGCGGTTTTGGCTACGTGCTGGGAGAGTCGTGATGCACGATTGCGTAAAATCCCTCATGGCGTTTCTTCGCCTCCAGTGTGGGACATTGCGTATTCGCTTGGCTTTGAGACTGATTGGTCTATTTTCCTTGCTGCTATGTCTTTGCCTCGTACTTGTGTGCGCCATGGAGTTCCTCTTTATTCGGAACCACGTCAGACGACTTCTCAATACCTATACCACGGAATTCCAATACGAGTATATCTGCCGAATGGAGGAACCCCCGGATGGCACTCCGTTGCCCTTGAACAAGATACCACAACATTGGCTGAAGGCCATCGATGGCGTAATCTCAAATTTCCATCCTTTTGGGGCATATTCCATTTCACACGAAAACCATTACAGCATCGCAGGAACAGCGGAAGGAACCCCTTGTCTCGTGGAATACGACTCCCGTCTGGATTTCGTGCCGAAAGTCCAGCGCTTCACTGCGGATGGCCATTTGGATTATCTGCGCGCGGAATTCCACGAAGAGATGTTCGCCCATAGGGCAGACCAGATGTTCCTTCTCTCCACAACACCAAACGGAACTCTTCGCTGCGCTTCCGAGTTCGAAAAGAATTTCTTGGAGGCAACCCTGGAACGCATGCAAAAGTCCCCTGTGGAAGATGGCTACTTCCCCTTGACGGTGGCAGACGAGGATTGTCTTCTGCAGTTCAGCACGCTATATGACGGCAATCGACTTGTCATCGGCGTTGATGTCGAAAAATACCGGAAATTCATCCTGCAGGAAATCTACGTATTCCTCGGAGTGCTTTTGGCCATGATCCCTGTCGGAGCAATCGTGGCGTTCTATATGTCACGGCATGTCCTGCAGGGGTTGGTCCAACTCGGCAACCAGACCCGCGAAATCGCAAAGGGGAATTTCACACAGCAACTCCCTCGTCAAGAAAATGTCCAGGAAATCAACGACCTCATTGATTCCTTTAACAGCATGGCAACGAAAATCCATGGGCTGCTGATGGAATTGCAGGATGTATCGGACAATGTGGCCCACGACTTAAGGACCCCGCTAACGAGAATGAAGGCCCAGGCAGAACTAGAATTACAGCGCGGCAATGCAGTGGATATCGCCGCCACAGTGGCGGAAAACTGCGATGATATGCTTTTGCTCATTAACACAATGCTGGAATTGACGCGCCTAGAACGACATTTCCAACCCGTGGCGCCTGTCCCCGTCAATCTGAATGCCTTACTGTTGAAACTCCATGAGGCATTTTCAACCCTAGTGGAGGACAAATGCATAGACTTCAAACTGGACCTCCCTGAAAAACAAATCCATGTCTTGGCGACTCCACGCGGAATCGAACAGATGATTGCAAATCTCATCGACAATGCCATCAAATATACTCCCCCAGGAGGTAGAATTGACATCTCTCTGACGGAACAATCCGGGACGGCTGAATTGCATGTCGCTGACACGGGTTGCGGAATTCCCGAAAACGAAATCAGCAAGATTTTCAATCGATTTTATCGTTGCGACCACAGTCGCACCACTCCAGGCAATGGACTTGGACTCAGCATGGTCAAAGCCGTCGCTGAGTCAATAGGGGGGAAAGTATGCGTCCAAAGCGTCCTACACCACGGAACCACATTCACGGTGAGCATGCCAATTGACGTCTTTGCCTCCCCTCCCGCAGTAACGGTCGAGAAGAAAG
>DCIO01000067.1 GCA_002315885.1 Lentisphaeria bacterium UBA1724 | reverse complement strand
CCTTTCGACGGCGGGGACGCCGTCAGTACACCCTTCATACACCATGCGTAGCCTCCTTCTCTTTCTTGGTCTTATCGCCTGCCTGACTCTCAGTGCGGGGAAGCTGACAATTTTTGTCTCAATCGCCCCCATGCTGGAGGCCGTCCAGGCCATTGGCGGTCCAGACGTCACCGTATCTCAGCTGGTTCCTCCCGGGAGCAGTCCCGAGACCTTCCAGCCCGCCCCCAAGACCATCGCCAGCCTGGGGAAATCCCAGACCTTCTTCACCATCGGCGTGCCCTTCGAGCAGACCCTTGTTCCGAAGCTCCAGGCTTCCTTCCCGAAACTCCCCATCGTGGATGGCAGCCAGGGCATGAAATTCCGGACCTTCGATGACGGCGGCAAGGACCCCCATGTATGGCTCTCCATCTCCAACATGATGCGCTTCGCCGACACCGTGGCACAGACCCTCTCCAAGCTGGACCCCGAGAATGCCGCCAGTTACCAGAAACGTCTTCTGGAATACAAGGCGCTCCTCAAAAAACTCGACGATCGCACCCGTGAAATGCTGGCGCCGCTGTCAGGGAAATCCGTGCTGGTCTACCACCCCGCATTCGGGTATTTCCTGAACGAATACGGCATTGAGCAGAAGGCCATTGAAGAAGAAGGCAAGGAACCCTCGGGCAGCGAGCTGAAGAAGACTCTTCAGGAGGCCCGAAAGATGGCGCCTCCCGCAATCTTCGTCCAGCCGCAATTTTCTCCCCGTACCGCCCAGACCGTGGCGGAGGAGCTCTCCTGCAAGGTCGTGAAACTGGACCCTCTCCCCGCAAAGTTGAGCACGGGTCTTGAAGCCATTGCCGCCGCCATTGCCGAAGCCTACTGCACCACGAAGTAATGAGCACTGCGGTATCCATCGAAAATCTATGCTTCGGCTACGAAGAGCGGGAAGTCCTGCATAACATCAACCTCAAAATCGAGGAGAAGGACTTCGCCATTATCGTAGGCCCCAACGGCGGCGGGAAAAGCACCCTCTTGCGTCTGATGCTGGGATTGCTTATCCCAAGATACGGCGAGGTGAAAATCTTCGGTCAGACGCCAGAAGAATCCCGAAAGCGCATCGCATACGTCCCCCAATCCTGGGAATTCGACCACAATTTCCCGATTTCCGTGCTGGAGACGGTGCTTTTGGGGCGGGTGGAACGACACCTCTTCGGCGGTGCCCGTGCAAAGGACAAGCAAGTCGCCATGAGTGCCCTCCAGGAAGTGGGCCTGGCAGACCGGGCACACACGCCCTTCGCGGATCTCTCCGGCGGGCAACGCCAGCGCGTCATCATTGCCCAGGCACTGGCCTCCGAACCCGAATTGCTGCTGCTGGACGAACCGGGTGCGAACCTGGATACCGTCAGCGTGGCGACAGTCTATGAACTGCTGAAAGAGTTAAGCAAGCGCCTGACCGTGGTGATGGTCTCCCACAACCTGATGATGATCGAGCCCTTCGCAAACAAGGTCATTTGTGTCAATCACACCGCGGACATCCATCGGATCGAAGAAATCACCCAGAAGGTCTGCAACGGCGGCGACCTGGTCCAAATTCTACACCAGGCATGCCCCATCGCACATGACCACAATAACGACGACCTCTGCGCAGGGCCCCATCTCGGCAAGGAGGAAACAAAATGATCCAGTTCCTCCAGGACATCTTCATCGAGTCATTCCTCCTGCGTTCCGTCCTGGCCATGGCGCTGGCTGCGGTGGCCTGCGGCATCGTAGGATGCTATGTGGTGCTGAAACGGGACAGCTATGCCGTGGGTGCAGTCAGCCATTCCCTGCTGGGTGGCGTGGGCGCGGCGCTCTTCTTCGGTGCAAAATACACCCTTCCCTGGCTGACTCCCTGGTTAGGCGCCCTCATCGCCGCCTTAATCGTGGCGGTGCTCCTGACTTTCATGACCGTCCGTTGGAAGTTGCGGACTGACACCGCGCTCTCCGCGGTCTGGGCAATCGGCATGGCAATCGGCATCTCATTCGTCACCGCCATGCCAGGTTATGCACAGGACCTGAACAGCTACCTCTTCAGCAGCATCCTCATCATCTCCAGACAGGACCTGCTGACCGCAGTCATACTGGATGTCTTTGTCATCCTGCTCACACTGCTTTGGCATCAGCGCTTCGTGGCATTGGCATTCCACCGCGAAATCCTGACCCTCCGCGGAATTTCCACCACATGCGTACAACTGGCATTCCAGCTGATGGTGGCCTTCACCGTCGTGATTCTCTCACAACTGGTGGGTATCGTACTCTGCATGGCACTGCTAATCCTGCCTGTGGCGGCCGCATCCGCACTGTCACGACGCATTCCACGCATCATGCTGGTGGCGGGGATCATCTGCTTCGCATGCGCATTCCTGGGCGTGGGACTCGCCTACGACGCCCCACAGGGGACCTTCTTCAGTTCCTCGGGCGCAAACATCATCGAACTGGCGGGTATCGTATACCTCCTGGCATCCGCAGTACGTTTCCTGCGCAAGAAACCCTGGAAGAAATACGAACCACGCCTGGAAAACGACTGTTCCACCTGCCCAAAGTGCCACGAATGCCATGAATCCCATCGGCATTCAGAACCAGGCTTGAAATAAGATTCCGCATTCTGCATTCCGAATTATGAACAAGCTCATCTATGCCGCCAGCGAGCATCATGCCGACCTGTGGTATCTGACCAACTTCTCTGCTCCCGATCCCTTCCTCTACTTTCAGACAGACACCATGGCAGTGGTGGCCGTCAGTTCCCTGGAATTAGGGCGTGCCCAGAAGCAATGCCATAAGAATCTCCGTGTGGCGGACATCGGTCGTCTCCATGAATTCTTCGGCATCAAGCCCATTGAAGAGGAGATGCACTGGTTTCTGCGTCTGATCAAGACTGTCTGCGAAGGGACGGGTGTCACGGAATGGAATGTCCCCAACGACTTTCCGCTGGTCTATGCGGATTTGCTCCGGGAGGCAGGTATTTCCCTGAAGCCCCTCTGGCCCTTCGCCCCCCAGCGTGCCATCAAGACGCCAGAGGAAATCGAGAAAATCCGCCATTCCGAGCGTTTGGCGGAGATGGGCCTGGCAGCGGCGGAAGGAATGCTCCGGGAAGCCACCATCGACAAGGAAGGATATCTGGTTTTGAGCGGAAGACGCCTCCTGGCAGAAGAACTCCGGGGCGCCATTGACGCGGAAATCGCACGACATGGCGGCACAGGCAGCGGCACCATCGCCGCCCCTGGCATCCAGGGCGCAGATCCCCATCAGTCAGGACATGGTCCCATCAAAGCGGGCGAGCCCATCGTCATCGACATCTTCCCACGAGACCAGAATACGGGATACTTCGGAGACCTGACTCGCACCCGCGTGAAAGGCACCGCCTCGCCCATCGTCCACAAGGCATACGAGACCGTCCTGAAAGCGCAACTGGATGTGCTCCGTTCCCTGAAAGCGGGTGTCCTGGGCTGCGATATGCAGAAATTGGTCACTGACCAATTCAACGCCGCGGGCTTCGAGACTGGACGGAATGAGACCACGGGCCTCTACCATGGCTTCTTCCACTCCCTAGGACACTCCGTGGGCATGGAAATCCACGAATCGCCCTCTCTTTGCGCACGGAAAGAAAACCCGCTACAACCTGGCCACGTGGTCACGGTGGAACCGGGTCTCTACTACCCCGAATGGGGCGGCATCCGCATCGAGGACACCGTCGCCATCACCGCCGATGGCATCGACAACCTGGCAGTCGTCGGAAAAGAACTGGAACTGTAGATTTTTCCCTACACGGCACCTCCCGCATTATATATTATTGCCACTATGCAAACACAATCTCTTGACAAAGAATTGATTGAGCTGATCTTTGGCGCCGCCAGCATTCGTCGCTGGAATGACCAGATCAACCCCATGGAATTCACCGAACTGGACAAGCAGGCCCACAAAATGATTATCGCTTGGGCGCTTGCACGATGTGAAGAAGACCGCAGAATCACCAACCCCATCAAGTGGAAGCTCCTCATCGAGGGGGCCATGTTCGAGTTGCTCCAGCGTATTATCCTCACGGATATCAAGCCACCCGTCTTCCACCGCATGATGGCCGAAAATGGGCAGCAACTCAATCAGTGGGTCATCCAGGAACTGGCACCCATGACACAGAAAATCCACGGCGACTTCCATGAACGCATGGAACGCTATCTGCTGGATCCTGGCTACGCGGGCTACGAAAAGCGCATCCTGAAGGCCGCACACTATCTGGCCACCCAGTGGGAATTCAACATCCTCTACAAGCTCTGCCCATTCATCCGGGGCATCGAACAAATCAAGGGCGAAATCGAAGACCAGCTGGAAGACCACATCGACCTCATCGGCGTCCAGAAAATCGCCCTCCAGAGAAAGACCTACGGCTTCATTGACCTCTGCGGACAACTGCGTTTCCAAAAACGCTGGAGCCAGTCCCCGCGCATCCCCGCCACCAGCGTCCTGGGACACATGCTCATGGTCGCAATCCTGACATACCTGGCCCTCTGCGACACAGATGCCTGCGAAGCACGTATCGTCAACGGCTTCCAGGGAGCGCTCTTCCACGATCTCCCCGAAGCCCTGACACGGGATATCACCTCGCCTGTCAAAAATGCCGTGGACGGCCTGGCGGAAACCATCAAGAAATACGAAAATCTCCAGATGGAAGAGAAGGTCCAACCCCTGGTGCCGCCACGCTGGTATCGGGACCTCTCCTATTTCACCGACAACGAATTCGACAACCGCGTAATGCTGGATAAGAAAATCGTCACAGGACTCTCTTTTGAAGAATTCTGCGAAAAATTCAATGACGCCTCCTTCTATCCCGTGGATGGCGAAATCATCTGCTGCGCGGACAAACTGGCGGCCTTCATCGAGGCGGCGGAGTCCATCCGCAATGGCGTGACTTCCAAGCACCTCCAGGAAGGCGTCGAGCGACTCTGGAAAGAATACCAGGGACGAATGGTAGGCACCGTTGACGTGGGCGCCGCATTCGCCGCATTCCGCGATATCCTGCCTTGAAAGCACGTGCCCTTGTTGCAGTAACTCAAACCACGAATGCCACAACGGAATGACAATTCCATGCAGAATGGCCCACAGCCCATTCTGCCTTCCAGCATCCAGGAGATGGCCGATTCTCGGCTCTCCTTCTGGCTGAGGCGGTGCACTGTCCCGTTGCTGGTAGTGGCCGTGACCATATTGCTGACCCTGGGCATCAGCATGATCTACTCCGCGACCATCGCCGACAAAGGCAACCACTTCTTCAAGTCGCAGTTGGTGTGGATTGTCGTGGGATTGGCTGGTTGCACGGCAGGCGTCTTGTTGCCAATGGGAAAAATCTACCGCAAAAGCCACTGGGGCCTGATTGCCATTTTCCTGCCACTCGCATATCTGACATGCGCCGCCGTCGCAGTGAAATTCGCAGGGGCCAGCACCATAAACTTCTTCCCCTTCGCCACCACCATCAAAGGCGCCGTCCGGTGGTTGCGCTTCGGCCCCATCAACATCCAGCCCTCCGAATTTGCGAAGGTATTCCTAGTCATCTTCCTGGCGGCCTACTACGGAACACTCCCCAGGGAGAAAATCAAGAATTTCGTCCCAGGGCTGCTCATTCCCTTCGGCGCTTCCGCAATCATCCTAGTGCTCATTCTACTGGGAAAGGACCTCTCCACCACCTTCGTCACTGCCATGATGACCGTAGGCATCATGTTCCTGGCTGGTGTCCGCTTCAAGTATGTGCTGCTGGTGATCACCCTGGGAGCCATCCTGGGGACGGTTTTCATCGCGGGAAGCCCCATGCGGCGGGACCGCATCGTCGCCTGGCAGCATCCCGAAGAAGCCAAGGAGGGTGAGTCCTACCAGCTCTTCCGCTCCCAAATCTGCCTGGGTGTAGGGAACCTAACGGGTAAAGGATACTCAAAAGGGTACATGAAGACTTATCTCCCCGAACCACATACGGACTTCATCGTTGCGGTCATCGGAGAGGAGCTGGGTTTCCTGGGCTTGCTGGGCGTTTTGACATGCTACTCCATCATGTGCATCTGCATCATCGCCATCGGCCACCAGAGCCAGCAACGAGCGGACATGCTTCTCTGCAATGGCATCGCCCTGCTCATCGCCGTTCAGGCAATGGTCAACATCGGCGTTGTCAGCGGTGCAATTCCCCCCACGGGTGTCACCGCGCCCTTCCTTTCCTATGGTGGTTCCAGCATCATCTCACTGATGTTCCTCCTGGGACTTGTCCTCAATGTCTCTACCCGAAACTACAAGGCTTATTGGGAAAAAATCGGCAAGATGCACGCATATCAATAAGCCAACATCCCCTTTACCTACAATTCCATAAAAATCCAGAGAAAAACGGAGTATCAAAAATCATGAGTAAGAAACTGCAGGTCATCCTCATCGTCCTTGCGCTCTTCTTCGCAAATGGCCTCGTTGCCAAGACAATCGTCGCCCGTGGCGACACCATGCCACAGACTTTCTATCTGCCTGAGGGCATCATCTCCGACAGCCAGGCAAAGGAACTGGACAAGCAATTCTGCAAGCTCATCGAAGTCCACAACGTGGAACCCGGCGCCGCAGTCTCAAAATACAACGGCGTCCAAACCGGCCGCGATTGCATTGACTTGCTGGGGTATGGTTCCATCAGCACAAGCAAGAAGAAGGAACTCCGTGCGGCACTTCAGGAAATGATCAAGGCCCACAACAAGAAGATCACCAAGGCAAAGGAAGCCCAAAAAGCCAATAAGCAGCAGATGGACCAGATGCAACAGCAGATGCAGCAGCAACAGCAGATGCAACAGCAACAGATGCAGCAGCAACAGATGATGATGATGCAGCAAATGCAGCAACAGCAAATGATGATGCAGAATCCCCAGATGCAGCAGCAGATGATTGGAATGCTCCTGCAGCATCCCGGCGTCAAGCAGGTCATTGCACAGAATCCCGACATCATCCCCGTGGTCCAGCAGAATCCTGACAAATTCCGCGAATTGGCCATGCAGGTCTATGGGCAGAATCCTATGCTTCCTCAGCAGAATCCCCCCATGTTCGTCCAACAGGTCATCCAACTCTACCGCCAGGAACTCCAGCAACAGCAGGCCGAAGAACAGCGCAAACAGCAGGAAGTCATCCAACAGCTACAGCGAGAGGAACAGCGCCGCCTGGAAAAAGAGGAACGGGAAAAGAACGCCGCTCCCCGCAGCGTCCGCGGTTCCCAGAAGAGCTAATCCGACACGAGGGACTTGAAAACCAGGATTTTGCGGTTACATTAAGCCGCTTTTCGCGCTAGTCCAGCCGCTTCCGAAGCAATTCGGAGACTACAAAAACTCATCTTCCTGATAGGCGGCGACAATTTACGACTGGTGGAAGCGAAGGCACTTGAACAAGAGGACCTAAATCATGGCCACTACCAAGAATGGCACCCACGGCGCAAAGCACACGCTCTGCCGTCGTATCGGTTTCTGCCTGTGGGGAATGCCCAACTGCCCCACCAACAGCCGCACTCTCAAGAGCGGTGACGCAACCAGCACCCCCAAGGCCTATCCCGCCGGCCAGCATGGTCCCACCAAGCGCCGCGTGAAGCTCTCCACCTACGGCCAGCTGCTCCTGGAAAAGCAGAAGCTCAAGACCTTCTATGATCTCTCCGAGCATCAGCTGACTTTCATCTACCGCAACTCCAAGCGCGGCGAAGGTAACACCGGTGACAAGCTCCTGGCAAACCTGGAGATGCGCCTGGCTTCTATTGTCTACCGCAGCGGCATGGCCCCCACCATCTTCGCAGCTCGCCAGATCGTCAACCACCGCCACGTCCTCGTGAACGGTCGCGTTGTGGACCGCGCCAGCTATCGTCTGAAGGCCGGTGACGTGCTGACCATCAACGAACAGCACTCCCCCATGATCGCCAAGATCGCCAATGACAGCACTGTGGTCCTGCCCCCCTACCTGGAAAAGGACAACAACAACAAGTGCAAGGTCACCGTGGTTCGTGAGCCTCTCACCGAAGAGATCCACGTCGACGTCTCCATCATCAAGGTCATCGAGTACTACAACCTCCACTAGTTCTCGCATCTAGACCGCAAAAAACCGCAATCCGCTTGGGTTGCGGTTTTTTTGTTGTTGTCCGGGGAAAAGTCCCAAAAGTTCATGAAAAATCTCATTTATGGAATATTTGGTTTGCAAACTCCCAAAAGCCGATTAAGGTAATAGCATAAGTAATACGAAGTAAATTCGGGGTTTTTGCGCTGGTTTGACCATGCAAATAGTCGACAACGAAATATTCAATAAGCTAGTCCAGGACCGTTCTGCACTCCTGCTAGCTCACAGTTTCCATTTTGTAGAAATGGGTGCGGAGCATTTTCAGCTCACACGCCCCCTTCTTAGTTTCCTGCTGGCGGAATCCAGCCAACTGGAGGAAATTCTTGACGCATACGGCGCACGAAGCAACGAGAAGTGGCATACGTATCGTACCCATATCGCCATGATCAAGAATTTCAGTACTGCGGGATATGACCTATTGCACCTGCAGCACACCATCCACGCATACGATTTCCAGGGAAATTACCCGAAAATGGAAGAAGATACCGCAGCCGCGGTCTGCTTCATCTCCAGCTTCCTCTTCTGCTCCCTGAAATTGATTATGAGCGACAACTCGGCGTTGGGATGGCCACCCCCTGAGGAACTCATCGGATACGATTATGCGGAAACCCTCCCAAAAGGCTCCCTCCCAAAGGACCGTATTGTCGGACTGGCGGAAGACCCCGAGCACCTCATCATCCAGCTGGCAACCAATTTCCTTAACAATACCGAAGACGCGAAATTCCTGGACAATGCCGCAAAGTGTCAAGGACCCCTCTGGCGCGGATTGAACTACGACCAACTCTCCGAGGCGTCCATCCGCTCACTGGAAGAAAAATTCCATACCCTCCAGTCACTCTATGACACATACGTCTCCTACAGCAATATCGAAAGCAGAGACGCGTCACTGAGACGACTCCGCGGACATATCAGCGTCGTCCTACACCTGCTTCGCATTGCCACCATCTTTATCCATTTCCTGGAACGGCATATCAAAATCCAGGGCGACGCCCTCTTCTGCCACAAGGATTGCGTTCTGAAGAGCGACTGGTACTTGAATCTCCTCACCCACTACTTCTGCCGCTACAGCTACGATTTCCTGGTAGGCGCCCGTGGATTGTGCCAGTCCATGCTGAAGAAATATGCCGTGATCGGGGAGCAGGAAATTCCGGCACCGCCCTATTTTGGCTTCCATGTCCGTCCCTCCACGCTGATTTCCTCCATCGTCAGGCATTACGGTAGTCCCGTCACACTGATGATTGACAAGGAATACGATGCCAGCGTCCCCATGAATCTCTTCCTGGCCAACGAATGGATCAACCAACTGAAACGACAGTTCATTGGGGAAGAATTAACCAAGATGGATGAAATTACTGCTCGGCTTCAGGAGGAAATCAACCAGAAGAAACTCCAACCCGCAGACGCCGTCTTGGAACTCCTCCGACTGATGGCAAACAAGAATCTCCTGCGGGTGCTGGTCTATCCCCTGGATGTGGAACCGCTGGTCAAGAGCTCCGCGGAAACCACGCTACAGGAACTGATGCTCAGCGTCATCGCCACACTCCATCATCAGCGCAAAATCAATATCATCTTCGATATCAAAGTCAAATTCAAGGGCGATATCCGAGTGCTCAAGGACATCCAGACTCTGGCAGAGAATGGCTACGGCGAAAATGAGACCGGCGCCAACATCCCATTGCCACGAGAACTGACCTATCTCGCACATTATCACCCAACGAATTAGTTGTCGAGAGTTGAAAACTGCGCGGGAGTCATTATATTAACGCACTCGACGCAAAATAAGATTTTTGATTAATTAAATAACTGACAAACACTTACGGAGTTCTAAACCATGTACGCCATCATCAAGACTTCGGGCAAGCAGTATAAAGTCGAGCCCGGCCAGGAATTCGAAATCGACCACATCGAAGGCGAGGCCGGCAAGGCTGTCGACTTCACTGATGTCCTGCTCATCTCCAACGAAAATGACACCGTCTTCGGCGCTCCCACCATCGCTGGCGCAGTCGTCAAGGCCGAAATCAAAGAGCAGTTCCGCGGTCCCAAACTGATCGTCTTCAAGATGAAGCGCCGCAAGCGCAGCCGCTGCAAGAACGGCCATCGTCAGGATATGACCCGTCTGACCGTCAAGGAAATCATCGGCGCATAATTCGCCGTAGAAATTCTTCCTTAACCGTTTAGAAAGGCACTGCAGGACGATGTCCTACTGTGCCTTTTTTTGTTTTTTCACCTGCCATAAATCCAAAACTGAGCGCAAGTTGAATTGCGCCGCAACGCCTTTTAGCCATGAATAACGCCTGGGATGTTTTAGTTGAACGCGGATTTGTCTACCAGTCCACGGATGCCGATGCCATGAAGAAGATGCTTGGGGAAGCCCCCCAGACCTTCTATATCGGCTTCGATCCCACGGGCAGCTCTCTCCACATCGGACATCTCCTCCCCATCATGGCCATGCGCTGGCTCCAGAAATGCGGCCATCGTCCCCTGGCGCTGGTGGGCGGCGGCACCGCAATGATCGGCGATCCCTCCGGCAAGACCGAGGCCCGCCCCATCATGACCGTGGAGACCATCGACGCCAATGTGGAGTCCATCAAGGGACAACTGGCGCGCTTCCTGGAATTCGGCGAAGGAAAGGCCCAGATCGTCAACAACGCCAACTGGCTGCGGGACGTGAAATTCCTGGATTTCCTGCGTGACATCGGTTCCCTCTTCAGCGTCAACAAGATGCTCACTGCGGAATCCGTCAAGCTCCGCCTCCAGAACACCCTCTCCTTCCTGGAATTCAGCTATCCGCTCCTCCAGGCATTCGACTTCAACCACCTCTGCAAGGAACACAACTGCCGCTTCGAATTCGGCGGACAGGACCAGTGGGGAAACATCGTGGCTGGCGTGGACCTGACCCGCAGACTCCAGCAGAAAGAAGTCTTCGGCGCTACTTTCCCGCTCCTCCTGAAGGCCGACGGAACCAAATTCGGCAAGACCGCAGGCGGCGCAGTCTGGCTCGACGCCAACCGCACAAGCCCCTTCGAATACTACCAGTTCTGGCGCAATGTGGATGACGGCGATGTCCAGCGACTCCTGGGATACTTTACCGCACTGCCCATGGACGAAGTCCGTCGCCTGGGTTCCCTGCCCTCCCCCCAGATCAACCGCGCCAAGGAGATTCTGGCCTACGAGGCCACCGCGTTGGCACACGGCGCCGATGTGGCCGCCCAGGCATACCTGGCCGCTTGCACACAGTTCGGCTTCGCGGATCCCAACGGCACCATCGAGACCTCTTCCGCCGTGGCGAAGATCTCCGCCGCCAGCGCCAATGACGCCATCCCCGCCATCGACCTGACTGCCGCTGAATTGGGTGAAGGCATTGGCCTCCTGACCCTGATGGTCAAAGCTGGCCTCTGCGCCTCCAATGGCGACGCACGCCGTCTGGTCCAGGGCGGTGGCTGCTACTTGGGCGAAACCCGCCTGGAAGACCCCAAGATGGCCATCACTCCCGCCATCTTCGCGGAAAACAACGGCGAAATCATGCTCCGCGCAGGCAAGAAAGCCCGCAAGCGCGTCATCCTGAAATAACAACCACACCAGCCAATCCACCATGTCCAGCAAAATCGACCCACGCGCCGCCATCGAGGAAGGCGCAATCATCGGCAATGACGTGACCATCGGACCCTTCGCCGTCATCGGAAAGGATGTGAAGATTGGCGATGGTTGCTCCATTGGACCACATGTTGTCCTCTCCGGAAATACCACCATCGGGAAAGGCACCAAAATCCACTGCGGCGCAAATATCGGTGACGACCCCCAGGATGTCCACTACTTCGGGCAGAACTCCTTCACCGACATCGGCGAAAACTGCATCATCCGGGAATACGTCACCATCCACCGCGGCGTGGAAGAAGACAGCCATACCATCGTGGGCAACAACGTGATGCTCATGGCATTCGTCCACCTGGGACACAACTGCATCATCCATGATGAGGTCATCATCGCAAACGCCACACTCCTGGCAGGACGCGTGGAAGTGGGGCGACACGCTTTCATCTCCGGCGGAACCATGGTCCATCAATTCGTCCGCATCGGAGACATGGCGATGGTGGGCGGTGGCTCCCGCGTGGTCCAGGATGTGGTCCCCTACAGCATCCTCCAGGCAAACGCCATCCAGGGCATCAACGCCGTGGGACTGCGCCGAGCCAAGTGGCCCCTGGAAACCATCAACGCCGTGAAGGAAGCCATCAAAATCACGTGCCTGGAGGGCTACAGCCGCCCCAACGCCATGGATAAAATCCGCACGGAACTCCCCGCTTCCCCCGAAATGGAACTCTTCCTCCAATTCCTGGACGGCACAAAACGCGGACTGACAACGGGTACCGCACCCCAGAACCTGGAGTAATCCGCTTACAAAAATTCGTGAAATGCGGTTGTTGTGCTATATTACACAACTTTACTGCATTTAACCACTTACCGCCATGCCACGCATCGCAGAAATCAACCGAGTCACAAAGGAGACGAATGTCTCGCTGACGCTGAACCTGGACGAAGGACCCGCCGCAAATCTCATCGATACCGGCGTGCCTTTCTTCGACCACATGCTCAACGCCACTTTCAAGCACGGTCATTTCGCGCTGAAACTGCAGGCGAAAGGTGATCTTGAAATCGATCAGCATCACACCATGGAGGACGTAGGACTCGCGCTTGGACAGGCGATGAAAATCGCGCTGGGTGACAAGCGCGGGGCCACTAGATTCGGCGAGGCGACCATCCCGCTGGACGAAGCGCTGGCACGCGTCGTCATCGACCTCTCGGGTCGCCCCCATCTCTCCTGGCGCTGCCCCTTCCCCGAAGCCACCGCAGGTGGAATTAGCCACAGGCTCTTCCACGAGTTCTTCCAGGCGCTGGTCAATACCGCAGGCATCACACTCCATGTGGACCTGCTGGCAGGCGATGAAAACCACCACTGCCTGGAGGCTATCTTCAAGGCCTTCGGCAGAGCCCTGAAAACCGCCGCCGCCATCGACCCCACACTGAACGGCGAAATGCCCTCCACAAAGGGTGTCCTGGAGTAAGCACCGACGGCGTCCCCGCCGTCGAAAAATAAATCACTTTCTCTTTTGTCCCCAATAAATTCTCAAGAAAATGTCTGAAAACAACTTCGATTTGAATACCCTCCGTCACTCCGCGGCCCATATCATGGCCGCCGTGGTGGCTAAACTCTGGCCCGATGTCAAATTCGATATCGGTCCCGCCACCGAGGACGGTTTCTACTACGATTTCGACATGGAGCACCATCTGAGCCCCGAGGACCTGAAGGAAATCGAGACCCGCATGCGCAAGATGATCGGTCAGAAGGTCCCCTTCGTCCGCACCGAAGTCTCCCGCGAAGAAGCCCAGAAGCTCTTCACCGAAAAGGGGCAGACCTACAAGCTGGAACGCCTGGCGGACATCCCTGAGGACGGCGTCATCTCCCTCTACACCTGCGGCGATTTCACCGACCTCTGCCGTGGCCCCCACGTGGAGAACTCCTCCCAGATCGGCGCGGTGAAGCTCTTCACCATCGCGGGTTCCTACTTCCGCGGCGATGAGAAGAACAAGATGCTCCAGCGCGTCTACGGCACCGCTTTCCCCTCCAAGGCGGAATTGGATGCATACCTCCAGCGCGTGGAAGAGGCCAAGAAGCGCGACCACCGAAAGATCGGCGTGGAGATGGAGCTCTTCAGCACCCACGAGGAAATCGGCCCCGGGCTCATCTGCTGGCACCCCATGGGCGCACGTATCCGCAATACCATCGAGACCTTCTGGCGCGATGCACATTACCGCAACGGCTACGAGCTGGTCTACACTCCACACGTAGGACGCGCTAACCTCTGGGAGACCTCCGGACACCTGGGCTTCTACAAGGAGAATATGTACTCCAACATGGACATCGACGGCGATCCCTACTACGTCAAGCCCATGAACTGCCCCTTCCACATCATGGTCTACAAGACCAAGCCACGCTCCTACCGCGAACTGCCTTGCCGCTGGGCCGAATTCGGCACCGTCTATCGTTACGAGAAGGCGGGCGTCCTCCACGGCCTCATGCGCGTCCGCGGCTTTACCCAGGACGATGCACACATCATCTGCACCCCCGAGCAGATCATGGATGAAATCCGCGAAGTGATCCGCTTCTCCATGTACATCTGGAAGTGCTTCGGCTTCAAGGATGTCAAGGCATACCTCTCCACCCGCCCCGCGAAGGCCGTCGGCGCCCCCGAGAAGTGGGCCCAGGCCACCGAGGCGCTGCTGGAAGCCATCAAGGCCGAAGGCATGACCTACGAAGTGGATGAGGGCGGCGGCGCATTCTACGGTCCCAAAATCGACCTCAAGATCAAAGACGCAATCGGCCGTGAATGGCAGACCTCTACCATCCAGTTCGATTTCAACCTGCCCGAGCGCTTCAACCTGGAATACGTGGGCGCAGATGGCCTCCGCCATCAGCCCTACATGGTCCACCGCGCACTCCTGGGCTCCCTGGAACGCTTCTTCGGCATCCTGGTGGAGCACTACGCCGGCGCATTCCCCACCTGGCTGGCTCCCGAACAGGTCCGCGTCCTGCCCATCTCTGAAAAGTACTGCGACTACGCCAAGGAAATCGAGGCGAAGCTCCGCCAGGAAGGCATCCGTGTCACCAGCGATATGGACGCCAGCCCCATCGGCGCCAAGGTCAAGACCGCGGGTCTGATGCGCGTGCCTTACCTCCTGGTGGTGGGCGAAAAGGAATTGGAAGACAAGACCGTGGCCATCTCCATCCGCGACCGCTCCAAGGCCGGCGGAAAGTACTACGTCAAAGGCGAAGTCCAGCCCCTGGAGCAGTTCATCGCCACCATCCAGAAAGAAATTGCGGAGAAGGCATAAAGCCTTTCCTGCGGTAAAGAAGACCCAACACGCCGCCCCGGGAGTCTGTCCCGACGGCGGCATTTTGAGGCGCGGTGCCTCTGAAGACAGAACCCCCATACGGAGTTAAACTCGAGTGAAGCAACTCAGACCCGGAGACAGATTCATGCGCGGTCGGGATGTACGCCTGATCGACCAGAACAATGAGCAAGTCGGTATCGTTACCTTCGAAACTGCCATTGCGCGCGCACAACAGGTGGGACTAGACCTCGTGCTGGTTCCCAGCAAGGCAGACCCACCTGTGACACGCATCATGGATTTCGGTAAATACCAGTTCGAGGAGGCTAAGCGCGCACGCGAAGCCAAGAAGAACCTGGTCCAGCCGAAACTCAAGGAAATCAAGCTCAGACCCGTCATTGACGAAAATGACCTGAACACGAAGCTGAAACACGCCCGTGAATTCCTCCTCCATGGCGATAAAGTCCGACTGCTCCTACAATTCCGTGGACGCGAAATGAGCCACCAGGAAATCGGCATGACCATCATGAACCGATTCATCCAGGAACTGGCTGATATCGCAAAACAGGACTCACCTGTCCGTCAGGAGCGCAAGACCTTCTCTACCTCCCTCACCGTCAAACCCGAAGCACGCGCTGCCGCTAAGAAGGAAGCCGCCGCTAAGGACACCGCAAATACCACTACCGAGAACGCAGACGAGAACGCATAACGCGCTGCTTGCCTCGACTCGCAAACACTGTGTCGTCGCCGTCAAGTTGACTGGCGTTGCCGGCCAGGGAAAAGGGTTCGTTTTCTCTACCCCAACCCGGGCGCGCCAGCCGGTGCCGACCATTCCAAACAAGGAGAAACCAAAATGCCGAAAATGAAAACGAGAAAAGCCGCCGCGAAGCGCTTCAAGCAGACCGGTACGGGGAAATTCATGCACAACCGCGCAGGTGGTCGTCACATTCTGACCAAGAAATCCGCCACCCGCAAACGCCGCCTGGGCCAGCCCGAGGAGATCAAGAGCACCGAGCTCTCGCGGATGAAGGCGTGCTTCCCCTACGGTTTGTAATCGATGTTAAACATCTAAGCTTGGAGTACTGAAACAATGAGAGCAACGAATGCACCCGCATCCAGAGCCCGCCGTAAGCGCGTGCTCGAAATGGCTAAAGGCTTCACCGGCGCCCGTGGCAAACTGATCCGCATGGCCTATACCGCGACCGATCGCGCGATGACCTATGCTTACGTCGGACGTAAGGATAAGAAAATCGCCTATCGTCAGCTGTGGACCCAGCGTATCAACGCCGCCTGCCGAGCCCTCGATTTCAAATACAGCTGGCTGATCGATGGCCTCAACAAGGCCAACATCGAAATCAACCGCAAGATGCTCGCCGACCTGGCTGTCACCAACCCCACTGCCTTCGCGCAGCTGGTTGAGAAGGCCAAGGCCGCTCGCGCATAATCTGAAATCACGCGACTGCGCTAGTCCCGCCCCGCTCCTGTGGATCTCCCACAAAAGCGGGGCTTTTTTTTGCCCCTCGTTGCGCTGGGCTGACACCCGCTACACGGCTGGTGGCGTCTCAGGCGCCGTCAGCAATTTCCCGCTGCATTCTCTTGTATAATTCGCTTGTCTTTTCCATCAGGAAGATTGGCGCATCGGGATATTTGAGCAGGAGTTTCTCCACGGGGAGGGACTG
Source organism: Lentisphaeria bacterium UBA1724 (assembly GCA_002315885.1). Classification (GTDB taxonomy): domain Bacteria; phylum Verrucomicrobiota; class Lentisphaeria; order Oligosphaerales; family Oligosphaeraceae; genus UBA1724. The sequence goes on along the minus strand of DCIO01000067.1, from coordinate 9,861 downwards.
GTCGGCGCACTCGTGGGCATCCACTACGAGGCACTCTTCATCCACCAACAGCACGGGTGTCTCGTCAGTGGAGATATTGGGCCAGTGCAGGAATTTGTTGTGGCAGACCGTCCCCATGGGCAATTCGGGATTTCCATCCTTCGCGAATTTCGCCAAGGCGCATTGCATGATCCGTCCCGATTGTTTATCTCCGACAATGCCATATTTTTCCACGGCATCCAGTGTCCCCAGAATGAAGGGCACTTCGATATTGCAGAATGCCCCGAATGCCTGGATAGGTGACCCAACTCGCCAACGGAAATAACGCGCGAAGTAGTGATTTGCGGCATGTGCGCGGCAAAGTGCCAGCGCAAACGAGTGGTAGAAGAGGAAATTGAAGAAATATGCCCCAGGCAATGCGGCCCCCAAATCCTTGGCGGATTGTGTGTATTCCTCATAGAGTTGATATTCTTCCTCACGCACATAGCCGTGCAACTCGCCTGCCAATCTCTGTAAGAACTCCCTGGCGCGTTGTGCCCCCATGTCCACCACATAGAATCCTGCGCTGTTTTCCGTCGTGCAGCAAATGAGGTCTATGCCGGCAGCCGCGCCATTGCGATAGGTCTCCAGGAGGTTGGCTGGGACCATCCCACGCCCTGCCACAAAGTCCGTGAGATACCACTTCAACGCCTCCTGGGCCTGACGGAGTACCCCAACTGGCAAGCGCACCAACTCGTCCATGGTGCTGACATGCAGATATTCTAGCAAATCCGCTGTCCAGCGCTGGGCTTTTTCTGGTGTGCAGAAACTCTGGCAGGAACTACTGAGAAGAACCACCCGATGGAAAAGCTCCTTCGCCTGGGGAACCGTCGCCAGAATTGCCGCACACAATCCGCCAGTGTCATTCCCTAAAAGGGTGATGTTGCCAGGATCCCCCTGGAATGCTGACACATTCTCCTTCAGCCACCTCAACGCCGCAAGGATGTCCAGCAATGGCAAATCGGTACTATCGGCATACGCCTCCCCACCAGGGACGCGGGAAAAATCCATGACACCCAATATTCCGAGACGGAAATTCAAGGAAACAAATAGTGTGTCGGGATTCTGCCTGACAAAGGCCGTGCCATCATACAAAGAAAGCGCTGACCCGCCAAATGTCAAATCCCCGCCAGGCAAGAAGACCACCACGGGACGCTTGACAAACTCCGATTTGGCGGATGACCAGATGTTCAATGTCAGGCAGTCCTCACTCTGAGGCAATGAATTCAACTCCGGAATGGCACTCCAGGGCTGAGGACATACCGAAGAAAAATGCAATGCCTGGCAAACGACATCTGAAGGAGGCAAGGGCTGCGGTGCCTTCCAGCGCAGGGTGCCCACTGGCGGCTGTGCATAGGGGATACCCTTGAAGGAGACCACGCCTCTGCTCTTGCTTCCTACGTAGATGCCGGTCTTGCATTTCACCGCTAGGTCATGGTCGTAGTCATCAGACTCAATCAACTGGTTGAATTCCTTTGACTCTACATGCGATTCTCCCACGCCTTCCCGCGAAAAGTTGCCACGGACACCCTGCTCACCCGTGCCATAAATCCGACGGGCCCGCCAGGTCTTGTACACCAGGACAAGCCGAGTCACCCCAAAGGCAATCAATCCCACGCACAATTCATAACCGAGGTTATCCAGCAGGCTATAGAACAGACTTTCCTCGAAGAAGTAGTCCGTAAAGAGGTCAAAGCATACATAGACCAGCAAAGATGCCAGAAAAATCCTCCCCCCTAGCACGTGGTGGCGCGATTCATACCACCGGAGAAACTTTGCGCCGATCGCCCCCGCAATCAACAGCAATACATACGCAAATGTGTAGGTGAGCCATTTTGGAAACCCAAACAATTCGCCGATGAATTCCCCCAGCCCATACCCAATGGCGTACGGTATCGCATTCAACAACGCATACTGGATTATCACCCAAACTCGCTTCATAAAAGGAAATTAGCACAGAAGGGACTCAAGGGATTCGCGCAAAGACCAGGTCCGGGAGAGGGGAGCGAAAGCTCCCCGTAGGTGCGCCCCTCGTGTAGCGCGCCTATGGCGCAAAGCGAAACGAGGGGCAAGGCGGGCGTCAGCCGCCGAAGGCCCCGAGGATCTCCCGTGCCTTCGCATTCACCACCGCGGGTAGCCCCAGAAGTCGCAGGGTTTCCCGATAGAGGGTATCCTCTTCCTTGGGCATGTAATCCCGGCGGACTTCCTCCATGGCGTTCGCAATCTCCACTTTGGGGATTTCCTCCAGGCTGCGACCATTCTCGCCTTCTTGATTCGCGCGATAATACGGGTAATCCGCGGGATTCTGCCCATCCGCCCAGACCACACCATCCACGGCGTGCACATCGCGCATCACCGCTTCCAGCGTCGTCTGTACATCACCCGACATCCGCATGACGCCCCAGGCTTTCAGCAAGCGCTTCTGCAGCACCTCCTGCAGAATCGGCGCCTCAGTCTGGATAATCTCCTGGATCTGCGTCCGAATCAATCGTCGCTTCATGGGATTCACAAATTCCGCAGAGGTCAAGCGAAGCGCGCTCGTGGGCTTCCACATCGTGTATTCCCGACGGTGCGCCGGCGACTCTTCGGCAGGATTCGGGACTGACTCCACGGCGTGCACACAGACTGGCGGCGGCGGGGCACCTGCATCCACCGTCTCTCCCGCAACCAGCTTCTCCAGCAGCGCCAGCAATTCCTTCTGGCAACGTTCCCGATTGAAGAACCAATCCACACTCCAGGCACGATAGGTATTCCAGCCCAATGACCGAAGCACGGAGTCACGAATTTCCTCACGGTCACGCGTAGTCTTCTGGGAGGCGTACACCCGACCATCCCCTTCAATCCCCAGAATGTATTCCTGGGAATTCTTCGGATTCTTCACCGCCAAGTCAATGCGATACCCAGAGCAGCCCACCGCACGGACAATCTGGTAGCCCTGCCCTTCCAGGAAATGACCGATGGAGGCAATCAACCCCGTTGTCGCAAACGCCCCCGCAGACGCGTCCTGCGCCTGTGCAGGCAGGCCGTGTTCCGCGTAATCCAGGAACTGCCGCAGATGCTTGGCACCCACCGCGCTGGTGCGCTCCAGGTTAATCTGCTCTCCGTGGATGCTGGAGAAGACCACCACCTGCTCTTTGGCACGGGTAATCGCCACATTCAGACGACGCTCGCCACCGTCACGATTCAACGGTCCGAAATTCATGTAGAAATGCCCGTCCGCAGTGGGCGCATAGCATATCGAGAACAAAATCACATCACGTTCATCACCCTGGACATTCTCCAGGTTCTTCACGAAGAAAGGCTCCTCGTTCCCGTCGCTGAAATACGACTCCAATTCGGGATGCGCAGAACGCTCCGACTCCAACAACTCCTCAATGAGGTCACGCTGAGCCTCGCTGAAGGTCACCACACCCGCACTGCGCTTCTTCGGCGCAGTGGCTAGCTGCTGGACTACATACGCCACCAACGCCTTCGCTTCAGGCAGATTCGTTCGCTTGCCACGGCGCTCGTAGACGCCATCCGCCACAAAATGGAATTTCACACCCATGTTCTCAGGATTCCCCGCAGAGGGGAAGGTGCACAGGCGGTCCTCGTAGTAGTAGTGGTTGCTGAAGGCAATCAAGGACTCGTGACGGCTGCGGTAGTGCCAATTCAGGTAGGTCTGGTCAACACCCGCCGCCAGGCACTCCGTCAGAATGCTCTCCATGTCGGGAATCTGCTCCAATTCCTCGTCATCCAACTCTTCGGACTCCGACTCGCCTTTCTGGAAGAAATTCGTGGGAGGCATCTGCTTCGGATCGCCCACCACAATCAACTGCTTGGCACGGGCAATGACGCCAATCGAGTCCCATACGGGAATCTGGGACGCTTCGTCAAAGACCACCAAGTCAAAAGAGGAGGCATCTGGCGGCAGATACTGCGCCACCGACAATGGACTCATCAAGAAGCAGGGCTTCAACAACGGCCACAAATTCGGAATCTGCTGCAACAACTGACGCACGGGCAACTGACGGGCCTTCTTCAAACACTCACGCTTCAAGATGCCCAACTCCGTATTCTCCAACTTCCGCTCTTCAAAACGACCACGAGGCAACTTCGACGCCAAACGCGCAAAGGCAATCTCCTTCGATAATTTCATGTACTCCTGGTCGTACGCACGGAATTGACGTACCCGGTCATTCTGGGTCGCCCCAGAGAATTTCCGCAATACATCCGAGTGATTCACAATCGCCGTGAGCATCTCGTCATAATACAGCGCCTGGAATTCCGACAGCAAATCCCCATCCGGCAACTCGTCGGACTCCACCGCACGCACGAAATTCCCCAACCCCGCCGACAGCGCGGAAGAGCGTTCTTCACGATAGAGGAGCTCCTTCCGAAGCTCGAATACGCATGCCAGGATGCCCTTCGCCACATCGCGCAACTCGCCCAGGGTTTGATGCTCGTCCTCCGAAACCACCGCGTACGCACTCCAGCTATCCAACGACTTCTGGAAATCCACAAAGCACTTGCCCACAGAAGGCGCAGCCATTGCACGAGACGACCCCACAATCTCACGCAGACGGGCGTACAGCGAACTTCGTGCAGAAGACCCCGCCTCCGTCATCCCACAGACGTGTTCCACCAACTCGCCGGCCTTCTTCGCACCAGACAGCACCTGCGTCCAATCGGTCTGCTCCTCACGCCATAAATCCCCCAAAATGCCCTTCACAGTCGCTTCACGAGCGGATATGTCCCGCTGGACATCCAGATATTCCACCACCTTCGGCAATGCCTCGCACAACTCAGGAAGCGTCAACGCCGTCGCGCCCAATTTCTTGATGCCGGCCAATTCTTTCAGCAAGGAGCGATTCTTGAAGAAACGCACTAGACAGAAGGATTGCTGATTCTGCTGGATGCGCGCCTCAATCCCCGACCAATCGTAGTCGGAAAGCTTCTCCAAACGGAAATTCGACAACGACTGGCCAATTTCGTCCCGATGCGCCGCACGCTCCGTGTATTCCTGTAGCAGCGACGCTTTCTCAGAAATGTCGTCTGCAAGAAATTGACCAGGGATTCCTGAGACACCCTCCAACGCGGCATAGAGCGCCAAAGTGCCCCTCACCTGCCGGAAATCGTCCGCCCCATCCAGTCCCAGCCACTCACGCACTTCTGCGTAGGCACGAGCAAAATGCCCCGATGCCTCCAAAAACGCCTTCGCGGCGTCGGTCAGCGATGCCTCGTAGATGGGCGTCCAAGTGGCGTCCTTCACACTCTCCAATGCAATACGCGCATCGGGAGTGGTATCCAGCCAGGCACGCTGGTAGGCCTCGATGATCTCCAGCAACCCATCGTAATCCGATTTGGGATGGGTCAGCAAATCCCCTTCAGGCAGGTAGCTGCCACGCAATTTCCGCGGATGCTCGAAGAGCTTGGAGAAGCACTCGAAGGCTGAGAGGCCATTGGGATAGACGTAATGGAGCGCCTCCACATACTGATTGAGCCCCTGCCGTGTCTTGTCCAAGGTATTCACCATCTCATCCCAGGGGATGCCCTGGTTGCTGGCAGGCACCTGCAACGCCTCGTCAAACTGCGAAAGCACCGCGGTCTTTCCCGCTTTGTTGGAGTGCAATTCCAGGCAGAATGGCCGTAGACCAATCTTGCTCAGTCGCTTGTGGACCACATCCAACGCCGCCTTCTTCTCCGAAACGAATAACACTCGCCGCCCAAGAGACATATTGTGGGCAATGAGGTTGGTGATGGTCTGGGATTTGCCCGTTCCAGGAGGACCATATAGCACGAAGCTCTTCCCCAACGCAGAGTAAAGCACCGCAGTCAACTGGGAGGAGTCCGCACTCATGGGACAGTAGAGCTCCTCCAATTTCAGACACTTGCCAACTTCCTCGGGAGCAAAGACTTCCACCCCATCCGAATAGCCCGATGCACCACTCATGAGATGATTCACCAACGGATGCTTCTGCAACTCGTCCCCACGAGCCTTCATGTCATTCCACATGATGAATTTGCCAAAGGAGAAATTGCCCAGGCACATCTCCTCACGCACTTCCCAGCCTACCATGTCTTTGATACTCTGACGCAAAATCTGCATGACCAGCGACACATCCACCCCCGCGTCATCCGTCGGCAACGGGGAAAGACCAGGTATCGTCAGTTTGTATTGACTCCGCAACAACTCCAGCAACGTCTCGTTGATGATCGTATCTTCGTCAATACGGCTGAGACGATACCCCTCGGATACACCCTTCCGAGTTAACCGAACAGGAACCAGCAAGATCGGCGCCTGGTACGATTTCTTCTCCGTGGGAGTGGGACGCCATTCCAAAAAGCCTACCGCCAAGAACAACGTGTTGACCCCGCCTTCTTCCAAATTCGTCAAACTCTGCCGCGCAATCTTCGACAAACGACCGACCAGGACCTTCTCGGGCACCAACGCCCATAACCGCTTCTGGGAGAGCTCTTTCTTCAGTAACTCCTGTATCTCAGGCTTGGCGGCGCTGTTCCGAAGCATGGCAAAATCATGCAGGTCCTTGTCACTTAACAGCGACTCCAAAGAACGGATCTGCAGCTGGTCCGACCCAGCCAGGCGGTCCTCCACTTTGCTGATGTCCGACGACGCCAGAAAAATGGTCTGCTGACCATCACGGACATTCAACATCCGATTCCGCAAAGACAAATCCAGCAACTTCTGCGTCCACTTCTCCAACCGGGGATTCAAGGTGTGAGTGGTGTCCAGCGACTCCAAATCCACCTCTTCCTGCAAATGACGATGACCCTCCGCGTCCAATTTCTCCACGGACGGCATCTTCGGGTCAAAGACAACTCCTGCGTCAGTCATCTTCAAGGGCAAGGGACGGATGTCGCTGTGACGCGCACGAATGACGTCGATGGCGCAGTGGAACTCCTCGTCAACGTTCAGGTGATTCTGTCGTGCAGTGGCTTCCGCCTCGGAGAAAGACGCGCCTCCCGTGACCATGGTGGTCTCAATCACCGTGAATTCATCCAAAGCAACCAGTTTCCGAATGGCCTGCAGGTCGGTCATCACATTCTCAGGAAAATACCGCTCCACCAGATGGCAGCCAATGTAGGCATGGGACTCCTGCAGCATGATGACGGGATGCAACCCGCACTGCTCCATGACGGACGCAAATAGCACCGTCAAGTCCAGACAGGTGGCGAGGCGGTATTTGCAGATGGTATCCGCCAGACGAATGCGCTGACCCGCCACGCTAAAGGACGCCGCGGGTTCCGCGTAGGTAATTCCCAGGCTGTGGATGGCACGATAGATGGCAGTGCATATCGCGTATGCACGCTCACGACCACGCTGATAGCCATTGATGTCTTTGTCCCCCGTGGCTTTCTGCAACTCCGACGCCACGGTGCTCATCAGGGCATTGACAACCTCCGCATTGGGCGTCACAAAAGAGCAAATCAACTCAGGAATGCACTTGGAACCCAGCCACTGCTCTGCCGTACACGCATGGATGTCGTATTCTTGCTGGAAAAGAACACGCTCCTGCGCACGAACCACAAGAGACATCTTGCAATACGCCATCTCGCTCAACGACACCACATACTGGAAGTCGGGCTCCACGCCTATATCCGTAAGCACCCGTTCCTCACCAGACTTTATGGAGTCAATCACCAACGTCTTCGGAGTTATACACCCCGGAACCGCCTTGATCTCACAGGAAATATCCGTCAAGTCCTCACCACTGGTATTCCGAATCCGGATCTCCTCTATCACGGGTATCGCATTCTGCTGCAACGCCAAACTCAATGCAGACACATACTCCACCTGCACATCCAATTTCACCCCTAAATCCTGCAATTTCTCACTCTTTTCCATCATAAGCTCCTTAAACAATCCATGCCTCTATGGACTTGTACGGAAATATACCCTATTTTCTTACACCACTCACAACAATTGAAAGGACTTATCCCTCCGACCACCTTCCTTGGGCGTAATAAAACCAAAACCACGCTCGTCATTCCATGCCGTCAATGTGCCGATTTCCGGACACACCTCAGGCGGTGGCTCAGGCGGAGCACCATCGTGATATTTCAATTGATATTTTGCCATGTCCCAACCATTCAAAACCCAGATACGTTCCGCACTGCTCTCTACTCCTAACGCAAACAGGATTACTGTAATTAGTTCGCACCGTTCCGCAACAAAAATAAAACAATTCTCATAGAAGTGTGTACCGACGGCGTCCCCGCCGTCGTCAAGGGAGTGCCCCGACGGCGTCCCCGCCGGCGTGTGTACCGACGGCGTCCCCGCCGGCGTCAAGGGTGTGTACCGACGGCGTCCCCGCCGTCGCCAAGGGTGTGTACCGACGGCGTCCCCGCCGTCGAATAAGTGCAAAATTATATTATGCAAAACACCCCTCTCCAGGGCACATCATACACCCCCTTCGCCATTTTCCCCTCATGTCCAAACTCCGTTTCGGCCGATACGACTACGCCGCTTTCTACGCCTTTGCATCATACGCATTCAGCTCGCTGGTTATCCCCCTGACCCTGGTCGAAATCGGACAGGACCTTAATTTTCCCCTGGACGCAGGCGGTATGGGCACGGGCGGCTTCCTCCATATCTGCCGAAGCATCGCCATGATGATCCTGCTCCTCTCCTGTGGCTTGCTCGCCAACTGGATTGGCAAGCGCAAATCCATGGGGCTATCCATGCTCATCATGGGCACGGGCGTCCTGCTTTGCAGCTTCTCCTCTGCCTACTGGATGATCATTCCCTGCGTCCTGTTGGCGGGCGTCGGCGAGGGTATCTGCGAAGGCCTGGCAACGCCCTTCGTCAATGACCTCCACGTCAAGGAACCCGGCGCATACGTGAATACCGCCCATAGCTTCTGGTCGGTGGGGACTGTCGGCGCAGTCCTCATCGTGGGGTTGCTCCATAGCCTGGGCGTCAACTGGCGGGGCATCGTAGGTTTCTGCGGGGTGACATCCATGCTAGGTTCTCTGGGATTCCTCTGGCGTGAAAACCCCTCCGCCCCCTACCCCGAAGTCCCCGCCGAAAAACAATGCGGCGTCTGGCAGGCCTCCAAGCCTATCTTCGCTTCCTGGAAATTCTGGCTATACTGTTTCTGCATGATGATTGGCGCGGGCGCCGAATTCGGACTCACCTTCTGGTCCGCCGCATTCATACAACTCAATTTCAATACAGGCGTATGGACCGGAGTCCTGGGAACCGCCGCACTGGGAACAGGGATGTTCTTCGGACGTTTCCTTTACGGAAAATTCATCCCCCAGGATAAACTCTACCACCTCCTGATGACCACCTCACTGGCAGGAGTCCCAATCTCACTGGGGCTGATGCTACTAAAACCCGATACCTTCGCTTCTCCCATTCTCGTCCTCGCAACCGTCTATCTCCTGCTCTTCCTCTCAGGACTCTGCGTGGCACCCTTCTGGCCTTCCCTCCAAGTCTATGGAGTACTCAGGCTCCCACACCTGGACTCCACCATGCTCTATGTCTACTTCTCCAGCGTCGGTATCCCAGGATGCGGACTCTTTACCTGGCTTATGGGGGCAGTCGGTGACGCATACGGCCTCCGACTCTCATTCCTCGTCGCCCCCATCGCAATGCTTCTCTACGGAACACTCCTCGCCCTGGAAAGACATATCACACGACAGAAATGACTTTTTCTCCAACTCTTTTCACAAATTCCACAATACCCTTCTTGCAATCCGCCTTATCTCCGCTATATTAACCGCGCTCTCCAAATCAGAGAACAATTTTTCGGACCATAGCGCAGCCTGGTTTAGCGCGTTTGTCTGGGGGACAAAAGGTCGGGAGTTCGAATCTCCCTGGTCCGACCATCTTCTTAC
>DCIO01000011.1 GCA_002315885.1 Lentisphaeria bacterium UBA1724 | reverse complement strand
GTGGGGGATATCTGTCTGGTGCGTCCAGGCGGGACCATCCCCGCGGACGGCGTGGTTACCACGGGGCATTCCTCTGTCAATCAATCCGCCATCACGGGAGAATGGATGCCTGTGGAGAAGAAGGCGGGGGACGAGGTCATCGGCGCCACCATCAACCAGGAGGGCTACCTGGAATTCCGCGTGCGTGCAGTGGGTGGCGAGAGTCTCTTTGGACGGGTTGTATCGCTGGTTGCCGAGGCGGGGGCATCCAAGGCGCCGATTGCACGCCTGGCGGATCAAATCTGTGCGGTATTTGTGCCTGCGGTGTTGTTGATTGCGCTGGCGACGCTGGTTGTATGGCTTGTGGTAGGCGCCGGGGTCTCAATCGCCATCGGTCATGCCATTGCGGTATTGGCGATTTCCTGCCCCTGTGCGCTGGGCTTGGCGACTCCCGTGGCGATTATGGCGGGGACTGGCGTCGGCGCGAAGATGGGTATTCTTTTCAAGAATGCCTCGGTGATTGAGGCCCTCAGTCGTGTGGATACCATGGTCTTTGACAAGACGGGTACGCTCACCGAAGGGCATCCCGCATTGGTGAAGTGCATTCCCGCAGATGGGTATGACCAGGAGGGCGTTCTCATGCTGGCGGCATCCCTGGAGAGTGCCTCGGAGCACCCCCTGGGCAAGGCGATTGTTGCGGCGGCAAAGGCATCTGATCTTGAGTCGGTGCCTGTCATGAATTTCACCACGATACCAGGGCAGGGCGTTTCGGGGAAAATCAATGGTCGCTTCTATGCCTGCGGCAATGCCAGGATGCTCGAGGCGCGGGAAGTCGATGCGCCGGCGGAACAGGGGGGTAGTCCCTCCACAGTCCTGTATCTCCTGGACCACAATAACGCACTCCTGGCGGAATTCCATTTGGAGGACAGGGTCCGCGCCGAGGCATCCCAAGTCCTGGAAGCACTCCGCTCTCTCGGAATAGCCAGCGTGCTGTTGACGGGGGACCAGCAGAATGTGGCGGAGACGGTGGCAAGTCGACTGGGCATTTCCCAGGTGCATGGCGGGTTGCTGCCCCAGGACAAGGCGGCATGGATTGCGGATGCCCGTTCCAAGGGCGCCAGAATAGCCATGGTGGGGGATGGCGTCAATGACGCCCCCGCATTGGCCGCTGCGGATGTGGGCCTGGCCATGGGGGAGGGAACGGATATCGCCATGGACACCGCAGATGTGGTGCTGGCGAAAAATGGGGTCGCTCCCGCGGTGGATGCGGTGCGTTTGTCCCGTGCCGTCCTGCGGAATATCCGCCAGAATCTCGCCTGGGCATTCGGATACAACATCCTGGCAATCCCCCTAGCGACGGGGCTTTTCGCCCATTGGGGAATCGGCATCCCACCCTGGGGTGGCGCTGCCGCCATGGCCGCCAGTTCCCTCCTGGTCTGCACAAACGCCCTCCGGTTGCAGAAATTCAAATAAGATTCCGGACGAAGATTACATTAAGTCCCACTCCGAACATTGGATTGAATCAACATCGTTTCTTACTCCATTATGGCTACCATCGAACAGGAAATTCAGGAGCTCAAGGCCGCCCGCAAGGCCGTGATTCTCGCCCATAACTACACCCGCCCCGAAATCCAGGATATTGCGGATTTCACAGGGGATTCCCTGGAGTTGTCCCGCAAGGCGGCGGAATGCAAGGCTCCCGTGATTGTCTTTTGCGGTGTGCGTTTCATGGCGGAGACGGCGAAGATTCTCTCTCCGGACTCCATTGTGCTCCATCCCAATCCCGCATCTGGCTGCCCCATGGCGGACATGGCCTCTCCGGAAGAAGTCCGCAAATACAAAGATGAGCATCCCGATACCCTGATGATTGCCTACGTGAATACCACCGCCGCCACCAAGAGCGCCGTGGATATCTGCTGCACCTCCGGCAATGCGGAGCGGGTCATCGCATCCTTGCCCAGGGACCAGAAAGTGATGTTCCTGCCGGACAAGGACCTGGGTGCAAACATCATCCACGCCCTCAACCGTCCCATGGAACTGTGGAATGGCTACTGTCCCATCCACTACAACATCCCCCCGCAGGTCATCCAGGATGCCCGTGCGGCCCATCCCGGCGCGGAAGTCCTGGTGCATCCCGAATGCACTCCCGAGGTGGTGGCGCTGGCAGACCAGGCACTGAGCACAGGCGGCATGCTGAAATACATCAAGGAATCCCCCGCCACGGAATTCGTCATCGGCACGGAATGCGGTATCATCCACAAGATGCAGAAGGAGAATCCTACCAAGAAATTCTATCCCCTGCAGCCCAATCCCATCTGTGTTGACATGAAGAAAATCACCCTGGAGGATGTCCGCGACTGCCTGAAGAATCTCTCCAATCAGGTGGAGCTCTCCGCCGAGATTATCCGCGACGCACGGAAGCCCATCGACAAGATGCTGGCGATGTGAAAGAGAAAAAAGTCCTCTTTTGGGGATAAATTCCGAAAAAAATCCCAAAATAACTGGCTTTTCTGCTTGCAATCCGCGTTTCCACGATTACTTTAACCCCGCTTCCCAAACAAGAGGTGCTGGAGTTGTAGCGCAATTGGTTAGAGCATCGCCCTGTCACGGCGAAGGTCGTGGGTTCGAGCCCCATCAACTCCGCCAGTTCCTCTCCCTTTGAAAGCAGAATTTAGTGCGTGGAGTTGTAGCGCAATTGGTTAGAGCATCGCCCTGTCACGGCGAAGGTCGTGGGTTCGAGCCCCATCAACTCCGCCAATTCTTTTACTGGTCGCGTTGGAGTCTTCTCCAAGCGGCCTTTTTTGTTTCTGCTCTGTTCCACAAGAGGGTAGGTAATTGATGGTTTCACGGACCCCTCCAGGGTCCAAAAAACAAAATCCTCCTTCCCCGGGCTGAACGCCCGGGGCTGTGTTCACAGACCCCATTCGGGGTCGAAATACCTACCATCTTTGGGGGCAGAGCGTTCGTTTTCTACTGATTCTCACGATGAAACTGCATTTTACAGAAGAACCCTCCCTCAGCCAGTGGTGGAATGGCCGCTGGCAGCTGGAACACGCGGTGACCACATTGGAAGAGGTCGCGGCGCTGCTTGGCGTGGAGGTGTCATTGTTTGATTCTTGCCGAAAAGCCGCCGAAAAGTATCCCCTCTTTGTTACGCCATATTATCTCTCGTTGGCACAAAGCGCAGAGCTCGCCGACCCCATTCTCCGTCAGTGCATTCCCTCAGACGCGGAAATCACCTGTCAGGTTGGCGGTAATCCCGATGCCCTGGCGGAGGACGCGTATTCACCCGTTTCCCGCCTGGTCCACCGCTATACTGACCGCGCACTCTTTGTCACGGGGAATTTCTGTGCGATGCACTGCCGTCATTGCATGCGGAAGCGTGATTGGTGCAAGGCATTGCCGCCACCCACGGACGCCGAATTGGATGCGGTGGTGGGATATCTGAAGGACCATTCGGAAGTCCGCGAGGTGCTTGTTTCTGGCGGCGATCCGCTAATGCTTCCCGAGAAGGACCTCCTGCGCATCATCAAGGCACTCTCCTCGGTGGATACCGTGGAAATCCTCCGCTTTGGCAGCCGCGTGCCCTGCGTGGCGCCCCAGGTGGTGACACCGCGGTTGGCGGCAGTCCTGACCAGCGGCAAGCCCGCCTGGCTGGCGACGCATTTCAACCACCCCGCGGAATTGACCAAGGAGGTCTCCGCCGCCTGCGACTACTTTGTCCGTGGCGGTGTCACCCTGGTAAATCAGAGCGTTTTGCTGAAAGGCGTGAATGATAATGCGGAAATTCTCGGCAAACTCTTCACTTCGCTGTTAAAGTACCACATCAAGCCGTACTACCTCTTCCATGGGGATCCCATCGAGGGCGCCATGCACTTCCGCACGGGGGTAGATGCGGGCCTGAAAATCATGAACGAGTTGCGCGGGAAGATTTCCGGTCTGGCATTGCCGGCGTACGCCTTCGACCTGCCTGACGGAAATGGCAAGATTCGCCTGCAACCCGAGCAGATTCTCCGTTTTGACGAAAATGGCGCTCCTGTCTTCCGTGCCTGGAATGGAAAAGAAGTCGCTTATCCGAACTAACGCTTGCGTTAGAATGCTTAATGCCTGATTCTTAATGCTTAATGTCGGATGGGGAGGTATCCCCATGTCCCTCTTCTTCAATTGGAAATTAAGGAAAAATCAATTCCTATGAACAAAGTCATCTCTCTTTTTGTCGTCCTTCTGACCATGAGTATCTTTGCTGAAGAAATCGCAATTCCCCAGTGGCTTGGGAAGCAGACCCAGGAGACCTACGCTCGTTTCCAGGAATGGAAGGGAGAGGACGACGTGGTGCTTTTCCCCATCATCACCGATGTCCATTCCGGCGGTCGCGACAGCTATACCCAGGTGGCTTATCTGAATGAAGTGGCAAAGACCTTCGAGTTTGATTTCATTGCGGATTTGGGTGATATCGGTCTGGATGTGCCCGCCACAAAAGACCCCGAGGAAGCCAGGAAATTCATCGCGCGTCATAGCGAACTCCATCAGCAATTCCCCGGCATCTTCGTGAATCTGGTGGGAAACCACGACCACAACCGCATCGCGGGAGAGGACAAGTTTGATGACAAGTTCCTGGCGGAGTACTTCACCAAACCCAGTCTGGCAAAGGCCGATGGCAATCTGGTGCTGGCGGAAAATGCGACCTACGGATACATCGATATCCCCGCACGCAAAACCCGCGTCTTCTTCCTGAATACCTGCGATCGGGATACGGATGGCTACTATGTGGTGGCTCCCAAACAGATGCAGTTCCTGGCAGACAACCTGGAGAGCATCGAACCCGACTGGCACGCCTTCATTCTCTCCCACTACTGCATGCGCCCTCTGGGACACTGGGTTAGCGAGACTACCAGTTGCTGCAAAAACGAGGACATCTTCCTGCGGATTATCCGCGACTGCAACGCAAAGGTGAGCGGCGAACTGAAGGGCGTGAAGTGGGATTTCTCCAAGGGCAATCCCATGCACGTGGTCTCTTATCTGACTGGCGATTCCCATTTCGATGCCACGGAAGTCTACGAGGGCATCTTCGTCGCCATCACACAGGGATACGGCGGCGTCGGAAACGCAGATATGCCCGTCTGGTCCTCCAAGGTCAATTTCGATTATCACCAGAGCATGCTGCTGGATATCGTGGCATATAAGCCCGCTACCCATCAACTGAAACTCTTCCGACTGGGCGCCGGAGGCGCAGAACGCGACCGCGCTTTCCAGTGGTAGGAAGTAGCGACGGCGTCCCCGCTGCTCTAGGGAGCCTAGGGAGTAGCGACGGCGTTCCCGCCGTCGGAAGAAGCCTAGGAAGCCTAGGGAGCCTAGGGAGCCTAGGAAGCCTAG
>DCIO01000046.1:1675-14363 GCA_002315885.1 Lentisphaeria bacterium UBA1724 | reverse complement strand
GGCGGGGACGCCGTCGGTACACCCCATTTTATCGTTCGATGAGTTTGTAGGTATTTTCCAATTTTCCGCCCTTGGTCCAGAGTTCCAGGTTGACGCGGTTCTGGATGCGGTTGGCGTTGAGGTAGGTGAAGTCAGCCTGGTCGGCGGGGAATTCGTGGACGAGTGTCACGGGCTTGCCATCCTTTGCGGTGTAATCCAGTTCCCAGTGTCCGGCGGGCTTGGAGGCGCCTTCGCAGTAGACCTCGATTTCCTTGGGCATCTGGCCATCGTTGAGAACGGGGAACTTGCTGGCGATGGGCAACTCGGTGGCCTTCCCATTTGCATCGTAGGTGCGCATGACCGCGGCGGTGGGGGCTGGGACCTCAAAGGCGGGGTGGATGCGGAATTGTTTTGTGGAGGGTGTGCCGTCTGGGTTGTCATACCAGGAGACTACCCGGAAGGATGCCTTGTCCAGGACTTCGATGGTTCTGTGGCTGACGGCGCCCGTGGAGAGGACCGCCTTCAATTCAATGGCGCTTTCACTCTGAGAGACTACCTGGTAGGGGGTGACGAAACCCTCGGAACGGTATCCGCTGGTGGAGTATTCTTCCCAGCCGTTGACAGCGGGGGCAAAGCCCTGGTTTTCGTCACCCGACACCAGCATTACGTCATGCCCAATCAGATTTGCTCGCCAGATGCGTCCTCCCAGGGATGGAAGGATATCCAGCACGGCGCCGTCCTTCTGGATGGTATAGACCTTGTGGGGATTGGTGGCGGAAGAGTGTTCCGCAATCCAGGACTCCGTAGTGTTGCTAGTGCCTTCGCCCATGCGTGCAATGCCGACCTTTCTGGCGACTTCCGCAAAGAGGTCGATTTCCTGGTTGGCGTCGGTTTCCTGTGCCACGAGGACACCATCCTTGAGCAGCAGTGCTGTGGAGGCAAGGGTGCCCTTTGCGTAGATGACAGAGAGGTATTCAGTCTGGACACGGAGGAGTCGGACGGGATCATCCTTGACGGCATTCATGGCTTTCTTGAAGAGTTCGCTGGCCAGGTTCAGTTTGTCCATGTCATTGAGGTAGTATTCGGGCCCCTTGTAGATATCCATGTGGATGCCGGGTTGGTTGCAGACCCAGTCGTGGAGCATGAAGAGATAGAGGCGGATGTATTGTCCCGCGGGGCCGTAGTAGGCTTCGGTGAAATCGTAGATTGCCTTCGCGGTATCGTAGGAGGGATCCCACAGCAGCTTGAACATCACGTAGGAGCGCAGTTCCGCGAATTCTCCGTGGTCGCTGTAGTAGTTGGCTTCCTCGAAGATGCTGGTGACGCCGTTGTTGATGAAGAACTGGATATTGGGCTTCAGGACATTGAAGTTGGCGAAGGGCATGTTGTTGTGGGCGTAGTTGATGACGTAGTCCCAGATATGCAGGCGGTCGCAAATGGCGTTCCAGTCTTTGATGTCCTGGACGAAGGTGGCGTTGATGGGGCATTCCTCCAGGGAGTGGCTGAAGCAGCACTCGATGGAGCAGAGGCGGACTGCCACGTTGGGCAGGGGCTTGATGTTCTTCGGGGGCTTGCGGGTGTATTGGTAGGCCAGGGTGTCGATGATGCGGCCAGGATGGCGCTTCTCCACTTCGGCGGCGACTGCGTTGACGAATGCCAGGAGGGGGCCGCACTGGCTCTCCTCCTGTTCGGCCAGCGCCATGCACTTTTCGCACTGGCAGTAGTTCTTGTTGTCATTCTGTGAGACGCTGATAATCACATCGTCGTCCGTCTCTTCGATTTGCTTCAAGGTGGCTTCGGTGACAATCTTCAGCACTTCGGGGTTGGTAAGGCAGAGCTGTGTGTGCTTCAGCAGGCGTTCGCCATTGACTTCCGAGTAGTATTCGGGGTGGGTGGCGCCGTATGTGGCCACGGGGCAGAGCAGGTCGAAGGTATGGACCAGGTGCTTGTAGCGCACGTGGTTGCCCCAGGAGGCATCCGCGCCCACGGCGGCACCGTTGAGCTTGTTCCGGACGGAAGTGGGCACATCATAGCAGCAGGTGTAATTTGCGTCACGCTGTTCCAGGGCGGGGATGAACTCCTTCTGGATTGTGTCGAGTTCCACGGTTTCGGCGTTGCCGGGAATCACGGAGCAGTCCTTCGCAAACCAATGGCATCCCAGTTCTTCTTCCAGGAAATCGTAGACCGCATAGAGGCAACCACGGCGGTTGCCACCCAAAAGCAGCGCCTTGGAGGCCTCGTTGGACTCAATTCGGATTCCTTCCAGACCCAGCTTGTCATAATCCACCTCGAAGCCGTATTTGGCGGCGGTAAGGCAGTGCCCGACCAGGATGACTCTGCGTCCCGCAGTCGGTTCGGATTCCAACTTGATTTCCAGTTTGCTGCCCGTCATCTCCTGCAGGAATTTCTGGAGTTCCTCCGCGGCGCGGAATTCCGATGGGATGGCTTCATCGGGAAGCAGGATTTCCGTGGTCTCTGCGTTGATGGGCATCCCGAAGAGCTTGATGAGCCGTTGCCCCGCGGCTTGGAGAGTGGTGGCAAGCAGTGAGCACAGTAGCAGTGTGACGAGTGTTTTTTTCATGGCGAGGTGTTGCTGTGTTGTGTGTTGGGAATCAATCAATTGGGAAGGAGTTTTTTCTGTCTTAACCACGAAAGGCGCGAAAATGGGATGATTTTTCGTTCATTTTGCTTCTTGCGTGGTTTCTAAAATTCTGTCAGGCGGAGTACTTCCCTATTCCTTTTGGAAATTCGTGCGTTGGATTTTTCGGATGACTAGATAGAGGTAGATGCCCATGACGACATCTGAGACAATCCAGGAGATGGGATAGGAGAAGAAGAGGTATTGGATGGTTCTGTTGTGCGGGAATGCGAAGAATACCCACAGCAGTCGTATTCCGCAGATGCCGCCGATCATGAAGAGCGTATTGAAGAGGGATTTCCCCAGCCCGCGCAGTGAGCCGCTTACCGCTTCCAGGAATCCGATGAGGCTGAAGGTGGTGAATACGGCGGACATTCGTTGGAGGCCCCATTCGATGACCTCGGGATTGTCATTGAAGATGGAGATGAGAGCGCTCCCGTTGAGGAATGCCAGCAGTGCCAAGGTGCCGGAACAGCCCATGGCGCAGAAGATGCAAATCCAGGCGGCCCTCTTGATGCGGTACAGGTTCCTGGCGCCGTAGTTCTGTGCGGTAAAGGAGGTGGCTGCGTGATGGAAGCAGTTTGCGCTGGAATAGGTCATGCTTTCCAGGGCCTGTGTAGCGGCGTTTCCTGCCATTCCTACGGAACCGAAGGTGTTGATTGCGGATTGGATTACCACATTGGAGAGGGAGAATGCGGCGCCCTGGAGACCTGCGGGAACACCCAGGATGATGATCTTCTTCAGGATGCCGCCATGGATGCGCAGTTTCCGGAATTCCAGTTTTACGCCGTCACCCGTATTTGTCAGTGCACGCCAGACCAGTATCGCAGAGAGTGCCTCGGAGGCCACGGTTGCCCAGGCGACCCCATCCACCGTCATGTGGCAGACGATGACAAAGAACATATTCAGCAGCACATTCACGATGCCCGCCAGAGTCAGGTAGATGAGTGGACGCTGGGTGTCGCCCACTGCGCGGAGAATGGATGTGCCGAAGTTGTAGACCTGCAGGAAGGGCAGGCCGAAGAAGAAAATTTGGAAGTAGAGCGTAGCGCCGTCAATGACATCGTCGGGCGTCCCCATGCGTATGAGGAGCCAGCGTGCGGCCAGGATTCCCGCCAAGCCTCCCAGGATGCCGTTGATGATGGAGACCAGCATAGAGGTATGGACTGTATCGTCCAGCTTTTTCTTGTCTCCCGCGCCGTATGCGTGTGCGGCGACCACATTGGAACCCAGTGAGATTCCGCAGATGAAATTGATGAGCAGGTGAATGAGCGAGGTAGTGGAGCCAACTGCCGCCAGCGCCTGGTGGGAGGCGTATTGTCCCACGATGACCAAGTCTGCCGCATTGAAGAGCAACTGCAGCATCATGGAGCCGTAGACAGGCAGTGCGAAAAGGACGATCTGTTTGAAGATCGGCCCTTCGGTGAGATTCATTGTGTGTGTTCTAGGCAAAATACTGTCCCTATCTTTAACTTATGCCATGGGGTGTTGTTTTTCCCAAATGGCGAGGCAGTAGATTGCCCAGAGCAGTGGCGCGTGATTCGCTTTCCCGTCGGTATGTTGTGCGAGCAATCCGCGGAGTTTCTGCTGGTTCAACAGTCCGCGGGTATCCCATTGTGGCAACTCTTCCACTAGTTCCCGGAACTTCGATGACAGTGGTCCGCGTATCCACTGCGCCATGGGTACACCGAAGCCCCGTTTGGGCTGGCGCAGGACCTTCTCGGGAAGGAATTCTGTGCCGATGGCGCGCAGAAGGCGCTTGGTCTCGTGGGTTGTGGTACGGAACTCCAGGGGAAGAGTCATGGCAAAGTCCAGGAGTGCGGGATCCAGGAGTGGGCTCAGCAGTTCCGCACCTGCGTAATCCGAGGCGAGGGATTGTTTTTGGCAGCCGTCCTCGGGGAGGTAATGCAGGATGTCCAGCGCGTTGTATCCCAGGACGGGCTGGTCGATGGATAGCCAGCGGAGTTCCTTCTGCCAATCCTCCAGAAAATCGTGCTTCGTATGTTGGCGCATCAGGGCATTCCGCAGATGCCGCGATGACACCTGCTGGAAAGAGGCGTAGGACGCCAGCGGTGCCAGGGAAAATGCCCTGAGGCTACGGGAGAGATTTCCCAAAGTCGTGCGGTTTTCCCTGGAAGTCGGGAGAATTGCCTGTCCAATCCAGGCTGCCGTCCGTGTGATGGGGTCCATCCAGGTGGGGATGCGGTGCCGCCAGAGCATTGCCTGGTAGCGCCGATAGCCGCCGAAGATTTCGTCTCCGCCGTCTCCTGTGACCAGTGGCATGCCGTTGGCGTGTTTCATGGTTACGGCGCTTGCCAGAAGGGATGAGTCCGCAAAGGGCTGTGCTCCATTGGCGATGAGGGTATCCATGATATCGATATCCTCTGGGGTCGCATGGATGACGTCCATCGGGACGCCATTTTTCTGTGCGGTCTCTCTAGCCAGTTCGGACTCATCGTAGTCCAGTTCCTGGAAGGCGAGGGTGAAGGCTTTTCGGGAAGCATTGGGGAAATGCTTTTGTGCCAAACCCAGGAGTGTTCCCGAGTCGATGCCCCCCGAAAGCATAAATGCGGCATCGGGGTGGGCTTCCAGGCGCGTCTGCAAGGCCTGAAGAAGCAACTCCTGGCCTTTTGTGAGGGCTTCCTCCCAGCTCAATGCCAAGTCGGTCTTGAAATAGGGACGCCAGAGAATCGAGGTCTGGGGATGGCCTTTTGCATCGAATTCCAACTGCATGCCCGCAGGAAGGCTGTGGATGAATTTGTAGATGGTGCGTGGTGCGGGAATGTATCCCAATTCCAGGTAATCCGCCAACGCGTCTACATCTACCGAAGTATCCAATTCGGGCAAATCCGCCAGCTGCGACAGGGAGTCGGAGACAAACGCCATGCCCTGGATGGGGTCCGTGTAGTAGATCGGACGGTCCCCGGGAGTACTACGGCGAAAAAGTCGGTTTTCATTGAGCGGGAGCTCCGTAGAGGTCTGGTCAATGGGGAGAATAGTATGAATAAAGTGTTGCATGGGGAAAAACAAAGCCCCGTTTCCGAGGTGTGGTCACGGAAGCGGGGCCAGTCTGGTGGTATGCCGAAATCTGAGGTTACTTGGAGACCTTCAGCTTGCGGACCTGCTCGGCCAGCTCGGTGCCAGCGCGGAATTTCACCACCTTACGGGCGGGAATCACGACGGGGACGCCGGGGTCGTTGGGGTTGCGGCCCACGCGCTGACGCTGGGTGACGATTTCGAAGACGCCGAATCCGCGCAGCTCGATGTGACCGCCATTGGCGAGGACATCAGAGAGGGTGTCAAGCATAGCCTTCACTGCGTCGAATGCGGCGCTCTGGGTGATTCCAATACGCTCTGCGACCGCATTCGCGATCTTGCGCTTGGTCATAGTCTTGGTCATGGTATTACTCCTAAAGGGGGCGCAAAGCGCGCCATTGTTTTTTATCTGTTGGCATCCCGCTTCGACGGGGTGTTGGAGCCGTCGGGAAATGCCATCAAGGGAAATCAGCAAATATATCCCTTTCAAACCATTTGCAAATGAATTTCTTACGAAAATACGGAAAAAAGACGATTTGCAAATGATTTTGCCAGGAATGGGTCATCGGAAGGCTTATGCCTTGTTGACGACGTAGCGGGTGACGCCCTGCTCGAAGTACTCCACGATTTGTTCGCCGGCGCGCTTTGCGGCAGTGAAGTTTGCTTCGTAGGTATTGGCGCCCAGGTGGGGAACCATGACTTTCGCCACGTCGGCGATGGACTTGGGACCCTCGGCATCTGCCGCATAGACGTCGTTGCAGTAGACCAGGCCGTTGTTAGCCTTGGCGGCGCGCAGGTCGTCTTCCACCACGATGCCAGCGCGGGCGCAGTTGATGAGCACCAGGCCCTTCTTCGCTAGTTTCAGGAGCTTCTCGCTGATGAGGCCGCGGGTGGCGTCGTTTTCGGGGATATGGAGAGTGATGTAATCGCACTTGGCGAAGATCTCTTCCAGGGAGACCAGCTTGACGCCGAATTCGTCAGCCTTGCTCTGGGGGACAATGGGGTCGAAGGCCAGGAGCTCCATGTCAAAGCCCTTGGCGTGCTTGGCCACCAGCTGTCCGATATTTCCCAGTCCCACGATACCCAGGGTCTTGCCGGTGATTTCGTGGCCCATGAAGGCCTTTTTGTTCCAGCCGCCTGCGCGGGTGTCGATATCGGCTTCCACGATGTGGCGGGAGGCGCACAGCATCATGGCGAAGACCTCTTCGGCAACGGCGTTGGCGTTGGCGCCGGGGGTGTTCATCACGTCGATGTTCTTGCTGCGGGCATACTTGATGTCGATGGTGTTGAAGCCAGCGCCCGCGCGGACGATGGTCTTCAGCTGGGGCAGTGCGTCGATGATTTCGGGGGTGACCTTCTCGCTGCGTACGATGATTGCCTCGGCGTCGACGTTGGCCTGGCAGAGAGTCAGCAGGTCGGTCTCGCTGTCCTGGACTACGGCATAGCCCTTTTCGGTCAGGTAGGTTGCGGCGACTTTATCCAACTTGGTGGGAATCAAAACCTTTTTCATAGTTTTCAAAAAAGAAAAAGAAGTTTTTTACACAGTAATTCCCCCCGGGAAACAGCGTATCCACGGGGGGAGGGAGGGGAAAGAATGAACTAGTGACCCAGCGCCTGGAGCAGAACGCCTGCGGCCACGGCGGAGCCGATAACGCCGGAGACGTTGGGACCCATGGCGTGCATCAGCAGGAAGTTCTGGGGATCTTCCGCCAGACCAACCTTGTTGACAACACGGGCTGCCATGGGAACTGCGGAGACACCAGCGGCGCCAATCATGGGGTTGATCTTTCCACCGGAGAGCTTGCTCACCAGCTTACCCAGCAGCAGACCGCCGGCGGTGCCGATGGAGAATGCGAAGAGGCCCAGCAGGAGGATACCCAGGGTCTCGGGCTGGAGGAACTTGTCGGCGGACATCTTGGAACCAACAGTGAGGCCCAGGATGATGGTGACGATATTGCAGAGGGCGTTCTGGGCGGTATCGCTCAGACGGTCGGTGCACATGGATTCCTTCAGCAGGTTACCCAGCATCAGCATGGAGATGAGGGGAGCGGCATCAGGCAGGAGGAAGCAGCAGAGCAGGGTGATGACGATGGGGAAGACCACCTTTTCCAGCTTGGTGACCTTGCGGAGCTGAGTCATCTTGATCATGCGCTCTTTCTTGGTGGTCAGAGCCATGATGATGGGGGGGAAGATGATGGGGACCAGCGCCATGTAGGAGTATGCGGCCACTGCGATGGAGCCCAGCAGGTTGGGGGAGAGTCGGCTGGCCAGGAAGATGGCGGTGGGACCGTCAGCGCCACCGATGATACCGATGGAGGCGGCGTCCTTCATGGAGAAGGTGATTCCGGGAACCCAGGCGCTCAGGCAGACTGCCAGGAAGAGTGCGCCGAAGATACCCAGCTGAGCGGCGCCGCCCAGGAGAGCGGTCTTGGGGTTGGCGATGAGGGGGCCGAAGTCGGTCATGGCGCCCACGCCCAGGAAGATGAACAGGGGATAGATACCCAGGTTGATACCCTCGAAGAGGATGCCCAGGAGACCATCAGGACCCGCAATGCCCGCCAGGGGGATATTGCTCATGAGTGCGCCGAAGCCGATGGGGACCAGCAGCAGGGGTTCGAAGCCACGGAAGATGGCCAGGTAGAGCAACAACAGTCCCACGCAGATCATGATGAGACGGCCGATGCCCAGGGTCCATTCCAGTTTGGTCATTTCGATGAAGTTGTTGATACCGGTGGACTCCCACAGGTTGTTCATCATCTTGCCCGCATTCAGGGTGAAGACTTCATCCGTCTTGGCAACAGAGTCGTGGGTGACGATGGAGGGGCTGATGACGCAGATCACGTCGCCGGGGTTGAGGGTCTTTCCCATGGAGAAGTTCTCGCCCAGGGAGACCACGGTGGCGGCGATGCCCAGTTTCAGTTCGGGCTTGCTACGGGAGGGAATGGGCTGGCCGTTGATGTCCTGGGAGTAGGTGTCCTTGATTTTGAGGATACCCATGGAACGGCCGGGGCGATATGCCTTGCCGACCTGCAGGTTGTCCTGATAGACAACGGCGGGGTTGGGCCAGACATAAGAGACGGTGATGTTGCCGGTTGCCTGATCCTGGGTGCAGGCGAAGACCTGGTCGCAGGTCTTGAAGACAATCGGATTGGCCTGTTCTGGAATCAGCGTGCTGTCGCTGGAGTCTCCTGCGAAGACAGGCAGCAACGTTCCCACAAATGCCAGAACCAAGAGTGTGAAGATGGCTTTTTTCATTGCTTTTCTTTCTCTCTGGAAAAAGGGTTACGACTTTTCTGGAAGGAGGGGCGTCGGCGGAACGCCCGCCGACGGCCTTTCGATTTTCCAGTCCTTAGATTTCGGCCACGGTCTGGCCGGGTTCCAGGGTATCGCCAGCGGCCACGTTGATGGCCTTCACGGTGCCGTCGGCAGGAGCGACGATGGGCTGCTCCATCTTCATGGCCTCGATGACCATGATTTCGTCGCCTTTCTTCACGGCCTGGCCTACTGCCACGCTGATGCGGATGACAGTGCCGGGGAGAGGAGTGGTGACGGGGGCGCCTGCACCACCGGCCGCGGGGGCGGCGGCAGGAGCTGCGGCAGCGGCGCCGAAGGAGACGTTGTAGGTCTTGCCGTTGACAACCACGGTGGCGGTGTCATTGGCGCCGGCAGTGGCGTTCACCTGGTAGGCGGTGCCATTGACGTTGACGGTGACAGGGCCGGCTGCGGGCTTTGCGGCGGCGGGCTTGGTCTCTTCGATGTAGCGGACGCCCATGGGACGCTCCCCCTTGAGGAACTTCAGGCCCTTGGGGTTGCTGGTTTCGTCGCAGGTGGAGATGATGAAGATGTTCTCGTCGGTGACGGGCAGGCCTTCCTTCTCCAGGATTGCCTTGGCGTGAGCGATGCCCTTGTTGGGATCCTTGTCGTTGATGGCGCGGGGATCCTCGGTGGTGGGCTGCAGCTTCAGTTGCTCAGCGGCCAGCTTGACGACCTCGGGGTCGGGGGTGGCGGGGGTCTTGCCGAAGTAGCCCAGGACCATCTTGCCGTAACCATCGGCAATCTTCTTCCACTTGCCCATCATGACGTTGTTGAAGGCCTGCTGGAAGTAGAACTGGCTGACGGGGGTGACGCTGGTGCCGAAACCGCCCTTCTCAACCACTTCGCGCATGGCGGCGACGACTTCGGGGAACTTGTCCAGGCACTTGTTGTCGCGCATCATCTGGGTATTTGCGGTCAGAGCGCCGCCGGGCAGGGGGCAGAGAGTGATGAGGGGATTGGTGGTCTTGGCTTCGGGGGGAATCATGTACTTCTTCATGCAGTCGATGAAGACGTCTTCGACCTTCATGATCTTTTCGGGATCCAGATCCAGGGTGTACTCGGTGCCCTTGAAGGCGTGCCACATGGTCAGGATGTCGGGCTGGCTGGTGCCGCCGGACATGGGACGC
Source organism: Lentisphaeria bacterium UBA1724 (assembly GCA_002315885.1). Lineage (GTDB taxonomy): Bacteria > Verrucomicrobiota > Lentisphaeria > Oligosphaerales > Oligosphaeraceae > UBA1724. Next base: position 4,268 of record DCIO01000046.1, on the reverse strand, counting down.
ATGGCCAGGTCGATGATCTCAGCACCACCCTCGATGGCGGCCAGATAGCACTGGACGGACATGTCGGCGGTGTCGTGGGTGTGCATTTCGATGGGGCAGTCCTTCTTGCCTGCGGCATCCAGCATCTCACGTGCGATCTTCACGGTCTCCTTGATGATGGAGGGCGGGCAGGTGCCGCTGGCGTCCTTGAAGCACAGGGAGTCGAAGGGCATGCTGCTTTCCAGGATGTTCTTGAGGATGCCTGCATAGAACTTGGGGCTGTGGGCCTCGGTGTTCATGTTGGGAGGCAGACCCATCAGGGTGATGGTGGTCTGGTGCTTCAGGCCGGCGTTGTGGATGCAGGTGCCGCTGTAGCTGATGTTGCGGATGTCGTTCAACGCATCGAAGTTACGGATGGTGGTCATGCCGTGCTTCTTGAACATCTTGGCGTGCAGGTCGATGATGTCGCTGGACTGGCTGGAGAGACCAACCACGTTCACGCCACGGGCCAGGGTCTGCAGCTCAACATCGGGACCCACGACCTTGCGGAAGTTGTCCATCATCTCGAAGGCGTTCTCACCGCAGTAGAAGAAGGGGCTCTGGAAACGAGCGCCGCCGCCTACTTCCAGGTGCTTCCAACCGGCCTCCACAGCCGCGGTCAGGGCGGGCTCGAAGTCCTTGGAGACCACGCGGGCGCCGATGACAGACTGGAAACCGTCGCGGAAAGAAGTGTCTAAGAAACGAATTTTCTTCATGTGAATTTTTCTCCTGAGAGGTTGGGGAGTTACTTATTGTATGTGAGAATTAAGACGACAGGAAAGGGATTAGATGCGGCCAGTCTGCTTCAGGGCGGCTGCGATGACTGCAATGGCGGCAGTGTCATCCGCGGCGACGGCGGCGGGTTTCTTCGGGGCGGCCTTGGTGGGCTCGGGCAGCAGGTAGGCGAATTTGCCCGCCAGCTTCGCGAAGAGGTTGGTGATAATGACCTGGATGATCAGGAAGACAAAGACGAAGCCCATGCCAAAAAGCATGATGATGGCAGCACTCTTGAACATTTCAGGAAGTCCTTGTGATGTTGGGGATGATTGTAAGAAAGAATGAGACAAAAAAGGAAATTCTAGGACACAAATAGCCTTCGGTCCGTCTGGGCAAACCGACAATATAACTCCCCAAAGGCGGATTTCCGCATCCCTTGAAACGAAACAAGAAAAGTAATTCCTAGAGAGGGTAGGTCGAATAAATGCGATTACATTACGCAGAATTTTCTTTATACAACTCTTTAAATTAAGGAAAAAGTCATGAAAAACTACCTACTGGGGAAGGACGGCGTCCTTCCCGAAGATGTATCCCTGTTGAAGGAATGCGGTTTTGATTTTGCGGAATCTGGCGTTGGCGATTTGCTGATTCCTGACGAAGGGGATGACGTGTGGCGCGTCCAGCTGGCGAAGATTCAGGAAGCGCAGAAGGTCCTTCCGTTTTTGAGCTGCAATGGCTTCCTTCCCAGAAAATTTCGTCTGACGGGTCCCGAGCCCACCACGGAAGCCGCCTTGGAGTATGCCGTCCGTGCCTGTCGTCGTGCGGACGAGGCCGGCATTCCCTACATTGTCTTTGGTTCTGGTGGTGCCCGGAACATCCCCGAGGGGTTTGATGTTGCCGAAGGCATGAAGCAGTTCACGGAATTCTGCCGTCAGTTGGCGGCGCGGATTGCTGACTGCAAGGTAGTGGTTCTTTTGGAGAATCTCCAGAGCAAGGAAGGCAATGTGCTGAATCACCTTTCGGAGAGCATCGCCGTGGTGGATGCGGTGAATTCCCCGAAATTGCAGATGATGGTGGATGTCTATCACGCCTGTCAGGATGGCGACACCGCCGATGACATCCGCAAGGCAGGCAAGCGCGTCTTCCATGTGCACATCGCCGATCCCGCCACCCGCCGTTATCCCGGTTACTCGGATGCGGACATCCATAGCTACCTCCAGGCACTGAATGACATCGGCTACCAGGGCGCAATTTCCATGGAATGCGGATGGAGCACCAACCCCGCCGAGTGGCCCGCGCTCTTCAAGAAGGCCATCCCCGTGGTGAAGGGCTGGATTGCCGAGACACACTAATTACGGAAAAGAAATAGGAAGCATACTTTTATGAAGAATTACTTGATTGGCAAGACGAGCACCCGCCCTGAGGATGTGCCGTTGATGAAGGCATGCGGCTTCGATTTTGCGGAGTCTCCCGTGGAGTGGTTGCTGATTCCCGACGAAGGGGAGGATGCCTGGAAGGCGCAGGTGGTGAAGATTCGCGAGGCCCAGAAATACATGCCCTTCGTCAGTTGCAATGGCTTCCTGCCTGGGCGCTTCCGCTTGACGGGCCCCGAGACCACCTGGGAGCCCGCGCTGGATTACGCGGTCAAGGCATGCCGCCGTGCAGACGAAGTGGGGATTCCCTATTTTGTCTTCGGTTCCAGCACCGCCCGTAACATCCCCGAGGGCTTCGATCTGGCCGAGGGTATGAAGCAGTTCACGGAATTCTGCAGTCTGCTGGCAAATCGTATCGCCGACTGCAAATGCACGGTGCTTTTGGAGAATCTCCAGTTCAAGGAAGGCAATGTGCTGAATCACCT
>DCIO01000046.1:1302-1600 GCA_002315885.1 Lentisphaeria bacterium UBA1724 | reverse complement strand
CTATCACGCCTGTCAGGATGGCGACCACGCCGATGAAATCCGCAAGGCGGGCAAGCGTGTCTTCCATGTCCATATCGCCGATCCCGCCACGCGGCGCTATCCCGGTTACTCGGATGCGGATATCCATAACTACATCCAGGCACTGAATGACATCGACTACCAGGGCGGACTCTCCATGGAGGCTACTTTCAGCGCCAATCCAGACGAATGGCCGGAACTCTACAAGAAGGCCATCGCCACCGTGAAGAATGACTGGATCGCGCTGACACACTAGGGGAGCCTAGGAAGCCTAGGAAGC
>DCIO01000046.1:0-1243 GCA_002315885.1 Lentisphaeria bacterium UBA1724 | reverse complement strand
AAGCCTAGGAAGCCTAGGAAGCCTCACTAGTGTCCGGTTCGTAGCGAAAAATTCCGTTTACAACTAACTAAAAACCAAGAAGATGAATTGAAGAAAAAAAGCGCACGGATTTGAAAACGCATCATGTGAATAGATTGTACTATTACCATGAACAAGGACAAATACGTGTTTTCGCAGCTAACAGAATTTCTTGACCGTTTCAAGTTCAGACGCTTCGTCGACAAGTACGGGGGAGATTGTCTGGTGAGGCATTTCACCTGCTGGAATCAGCTCCTTGCGTTGATGTTCGGCCAACTGAGCGGAAGGGAAAGTCTTCGGGACCTCGTTGTCACTCTTGAGGCGCACCGTTCCAAGTGTTACCATTTGGGACTTGGCAGAAGTGCAATTTCAAGGGCGACCCTTGCGGATGCGAACCAAAAACGCGACTACCACATCTTCGAAGAATTCGCCTTTTTCATGATGGACGAGGCCAGAGGAAAACGAGCTGATGCGATTTTCAGGCTTGGCGGCAATGTCTACGCCTTTGATTCAACCACGATTCCGCTTTGCCTGTCCGTATTCGCATGGGCGCGTTACCGCAGGCACAAGGGCGGCATCAAGGTGCATGTTCTCTACGACCTTGAGACCAGCGTGCCCGCCTTCTACCTCATGACGGACGCACTCCTTCAGGATGCCAGGACAATGCGGGAGATTCCCTACGAGACTGGGGCTTTCTACGTTTTCGACCGTGGGTACAACGCCCTGAAGGAGTTATACAGAATCAATCGCCTCGAGTCCTTCTTCGTCATCAGGGCAAAGCAGAACCTGAAATTCAAATGTGTCAGGTGGAGGAGAACCCTCCCACAACACGTTCTGACTGACGCGGAAATCAAATTGAGCGAGCCCAAGTCATTTCAGAAGTATCCGGAAAAACTCCGGATGGTCAGGTTCCATGACGATGAGCAGAACAGAAATTTCACATTCCTTACGAATGCAACGGCGCCATCGGCCCTTGAAATCGCCAACCTCTACAAAAACAGGTGGCAGGTTGAACTGTTCTTCAAGTGGCTCAAGCAGCATCTGAAAATCAAGAAGTTCTGGGGAACGAGCGAGAATGCCGTGAGAATCCAGGTGAGCGCGGCCATCGTGACCTACTGCCTTGTGGCGATTGTCCAGAAAGCCTTGAACTCAAGGCATTCCACCTACGAAATGCTTCAGATTCTCAGCGTCTCCCTGATGGACAAGACGCCGCTAAAGGAACTGC
>DCIO01000006.1 GCA_002315885.1 Lentisphaeria bacterium UBA1724 | reverse complement strand
GGAGCCCGACTGTGCGCCCGCGGGATCCACGGCATCCCCTGAGTAGGTGCCATACCAGTCCAGGCACCACTCCCACACATTTCCGTGCATGTCGTAGAGGCCCCAGGCGTTGGAAAGATAGGAGCCGACCTTCGCCGTGCCAGCTGAAGTATCGCAGGTCTGGCTGGATCCCGAACCGCCGTTGTACCAGTTCCGTCCCGCCTCGTTCAGATTGGCGTCGGAACTCGTGGGATTGACCACGTTCTTCCCCGTGTTGAGTGACGTGGTGGTTCCCGCGCGGCAGGCGTACTCCCACTGTGCCTCCGTGGGAAGGTCGAAGGTCAGGCTGGTCTTGTTACGCAACTTGCCAAGAAAGGACTCGGAATCCACGTTGTTGTTTGCAGGCCAACCCGCGCCCGCGGAACTGCCACGGATCATATTGTAGGAGACCTGCTCCACGGGACGGGTGGCGTAATACGTGGCATTGTTGAAGTAGCTGGGCCTCTCTCCCGTGATCAGCTCGTACTGCCGCTGGGTCATCTCGAAGACGCCGATGTAGTAGTCCTTGGTCAACGTCACCTGGTGCTGAGTCTCGTCGGAATCACGTCCCAGCTCGTCCTCGGGGCTACCCATGGTGAAGGTGCCCTTCGGGATGCGACGCAGCCACAGCTCCGTGGTGCGGCAGGTGTCGCTGGAGAGGTCGGGCGCGGTGTCCGTGTATCGCACATTCCCCGTGGAAAGCGTCACCACCATGTAGGTCTTGCCAGAGGAAGTGGATTTCTCGTAGTTGGGCGTCAGCGTCACCGCATTTGCAGGCATGGTGAAGGAGAGGGTCAACGCAGTCTTGTCGGCTATGGTCACCCCGCTAACCGTCCAGTTCTTGAAGGAGTAGCCGAATTTCGCTGGGGCGGTGACGGTAACGGTCTCGCCGTACCCTTTCTGAGAAGTACTACCGTCCACCGTCAAAGTGAAAAGCCTTGTACTGGCATAGTTTGGTGTCAGGACCACCTCGTTGTTGGGCATGGTGAAGGAGATGGTCTGAGCGGTCTTGTCGGCGATGGTCACGCCGTTGACCGTCCAGTCCGTGAAGACGAAGTCGTCCTTTTCGGGGGCGGTGAAGGTGACCTTCTCTCCCACGACGCCATAGTCCTCCACCCCATTCACCGACAGCCGCGCTACACCTCCCGCTTTCTTTGCGATGTTTCCGAATGGATACCCGGTTATGACCAGGGGTTCGGAGGGGTCGTCCCAATGAAGCCAATATGCCTTTCCTGGGACGATGTCCGTGACCTGCCGGAAACACCCCTCATTTCCCTCGGGGGAATTGAATTCGTAGAGCGTATGGGCCAGAAGCATCTCTTCGGACAACGGCGTCAAATCCAGGACGATGCCGATGAGGTTCCACCCCTTCTTCAGTGTGTAGGAGTACATGAAGAGCTCACCATCCAATGCGATGGACGGGGAGACCGAGATGGTCGCCGTGGTGGTCTTGGTCACCCCACGGTCGCTGTATTCGCAGATCAGCAGGATGTTGCTGCCCACCTCGATGTTGTTGGCCACCTTGATCTCGCCGCTCTCCGTCAAGGTCACCCCGGGATAATCCTTCGCCAGGGACCACTTGGCGTTGGTCGTCACCGCGGAAGTGCTGCCGTCATTATAGTGCGCCGTGGCACTGAGCTGGGAGGCATACCCCGCGCGGACCACAGAACCGCCCAGGTTCACGGTGAGCTCCTTCACGCTGGGCTCGATGGAGATGCGCTTCTGCCCAACCAGCTTCGTCTTCCCTGAGGTATATTCCGCCTGGAGGGTGAAATAGACCGTCGCATTGACATTCTTGGCGGTCACGACGCCCGTGGCGGATACCGTCGCATTGGCACTGCCATCCACGATGCTCCAGGTCACCTTGCCGAGTTTCTCCTCCTTGCCGCTCAGAAGCTTGCCGTATGCTTCGAAAGCCGAGGTGTATCCCGCACCAACGGCGTCGTTGCCACGGATTTCAACCGTCTGGACGCTGTCGGGTTGGACGGAGAGAGTCATGGTCTTGGTGAAAGCGGGATAGAGGGCACTTTGGAGTTTCAATACAACGGTGCGCGTGGTCTCCGTTGGAATCGTAGTCAAGATGCCGTATCCATATTCATCGGACTTTTCAATGGAGGCGTATTCGGCTCCGGAAGTAAAGGACCAGTTCCAGGAGGAGGGCGCCTCGTCATAAGCTTCATCGCCATCGCCCATGATGTACCATGGCTCGAAGTAGTAGGTATTCCCACCTAGGAATGTCCCGGTTTCGTCCCAATTTTCATCGTAGGCATACATATTGATGCCCACAACGCGCTCCGATTCGTCACGATAGTGGAAATCACACTTCTGCCACCAGCCATTCTCATCATCCCACCCTGCGCTTGCATAACCATATATGCGACAAATTGACTCGACCCATGAAGGTCCTGCTGGGGGGGGACCGTCGAAAACGAAGGAATAATAAAAATAATCATAAAAATCGCGGATCGCGAACGATGTATTTTTCACGGTATCGGGGAAGCAGATATTGCGTATGTCTCCCCAGCCATTCTGGGAATCTCTGTCCACAAACCAAAATGCCGTATAATAGATGTCCGTAGTTCCGGGAAGCACATGGAATTCGCCGTCGTTGTCCTGGTCCGGAAGTGCCAGGTAAAGGGTTTTCTTATCCTTGCTGTATAGCGAGTTGCCTACCTTGCAGAACAACTTGTTGTCGTTATCGACATTGATGAACAAGCTATTATCATAATCAAGAATACTTCTCAAAAGAAGGTCAAAGGCGTCAATTTCCACGACGTCTTTCCCATCGATTTTACTAGGCAGTGTGACGTAGCGCTTCGACCATTCTTCTTTGGAAGCGTTTGTGAAACTAGAAATATCTGTAATGACGATGCCTTTTGAGGTTTCAATGTATTCAAACGTAGCCGTGGAGTTCTTGTACGTTTTTCGGGGATAGACCGTATTTGTGTAGGTCCCAGAATAGGAATACCCATTGACTTTTGCTTCGACTTTCACCGTAAATGAAGAGGGCTTATCGACATAGTTGGTGGAGATGGGAATACACCAATCGTCACAGTAGTTCTTTCCATTCTGGGATAATATGAGGCCATAAAAATCATCACCCGACCATCCCTCTTTATCATAGGTAATTGCCAGACGTTTTTCATTGATGTATGCGCAGTCTTCCTCGCCGGAAACACTGACAGACAGGGTGTTTACTCCCAAACTCGCAGTCGTCTTGGAGTATTTAAATTCAAAAAGGTCCATGTCCCCCCATTCACCATCTAAGC
>DCIO01000003.1:18631-19410 GCA_002315885.1 Lentisphaeria bacterium UBA1724 | reverse complement strand
AATGACGGCGACGACTATCTGCCGCCTCTGGTCTATCATCCTGGAAACCAGGATTGCGGTTTCTATGGCGACTGGATCACTCCCGGAAGTCTGATTACCTGGTTTACCGTCAACCCGCTGGTTCCTGGTGCGCCAATGGATGGTGCCAACTGGGTCGCCAAGGATCCCGCCGCGAATATGCAGACTGCTGCCCCTGGCACTGGCGCCGACCAGAGCTCCTGGCATAAAGTCCTGCTGTGCCCCTCCTGCCCTACCGATATGCGTGTCTCCGGTAACATCTCCTACGCCGCAAATATGGGTATGGGCTATTGCGGACGTATCTACAACAACGCCGGCTATGACTGGGATGTGACGGATGAGCACCTCGCCTCCACCTGGCATCGCGTCTCCTCCATCAAATATGCCTCCATCTATGTCAATATCGTGGATGGCACACGACACAACTTCATGGCCACCGCAGGATGCACCTCATGGGTCGTCTTCCCCGGCAGCTACTATCGCGACCAGCCCACCGATATTCCGAATTTCTTCCGCCACAGCCAGCAGAGCAACTTCTCCTTCTGCGATGGTCACGTGGAGACCGTCGGACGTCAGCGCTTCGGAAGCGCGGTTAATATGGCCCTGGATGCCTTCTACTGGTTCCCCAACCTGAACATCAAGGGCGGAGACAATCGCTAAACGCTTGATTGGTTGAACACTGCAAAGGGCCCGCGGGACATGCTCCCACGGGCCTTTTTTCTAATTCGGAATTCGAAATTCGGAATTCGGAATTAAAGGGA
>DCIO01000003.1:2704-18601 GCA_002315885.1 Lentisphaeria bacterium UBA1724 | reverse complement strand
AGAAGGGACAGAAGGGACAGAAGGGTGCCGTTTCCTGCCGTCGTCTGTGGAGGAATTATATTTAGCACCGAGAATTAAGAATCCCGAATCATGAAAGCGATTATTCTAGCAGCATATACTCGTTCTTTGCTCACCTTCCGGTTGCCGCTGATGCGCGCGTTGCAATCGAAGGGCTGGGAGGTCCTTGCGGTTGGTCCTGGGGACGAAAGCCAGTGGCGTCCGAAATTCGAGGCGCAGGGTGTGGCATTTCGGAGCATCCCATTGAATCGGAATGGCCTGAATCCCTTATCGGATTTGCGTGCGTGCAGGGCGATGAAGGAGCTCTTTTTGCAGGAGAAGCCCGACCTGCTCTTCTGCAGTCAGGCCAAGGCAGTGGTCTATGGCGTGCCAGCGGCCCGCGGTGCCAAGGTGCCCCATGTCTATTCCCTGGTTTCGGGGTTGGGCTCCGTCTTTCGCGGAGGTGGCTTGAAGAACGCCATCGTTCGAAGCATCCTCAAGATTCAGTATCGCGTGGCATTGGACTTCTCCGACGGGGTCTTTTTCCAGAATGGCGACGACCGGGATGTCTTCCTCAATCTGCATTTGGTCGCCCCTGAAAAAGTCCACATGATTCCTGGGAGTGGTGTGGACATCCAGCGCTTTAAGCCCATGCCCCTCCCCAAGACTCCCACATTCTTGATGGTGGCGCGGTTACTGAGGGACAAGGGTGTCCAGGAATACCTGGATGCCGCGCGCATGCTCAAAACCGCCCATCCCGAAGCACGCTTCCTGCTGGTGGGACCATACGACTCCAATCCCACCGCAATCCAACCGAAAGACTTGCAACCCTACGTGGATGAGGGCACCATCGAATATCTGGGCGAAATGGAGGACGTCCGACCCGCCCATGCCCAAGCTAGTGTATTCGTGCTGCCAAGCTACCACGAAGGCACGCCCATGAGCGTCCTGGAAGCCCTGGCATGCGGGCGCGCTGTGGTCACCACCACCGCCCCGGGGTGCCGCGAGACTGTCCGGGATCAGCTCAATGGCTTCCTGGTGCCCGTAAAGGATACCCAGGCGCTGGCGGATGCCATGGAGACCTTCATTCGCATCCCAGGGCTGGCAGAAGACATGGGCGGCAGGGGACGCATCCTGGCGGAAAATCTCTTCGCCTCGGAAATCGTCAATCAAAAACTCTTCGATGTGATGAAGATTTAAGGACGTGTTCTCATTGGCGATGAATTTTTTTTGTGTCAAAAATATTGACAAATGTTCCCCGTGCTATTCATGGGTATTTTCCCAAACAAAATCCCAGATTGTTTTTAGAAGCATATAGAGATTTTGTTCTTCAATGATGAAGCCATATATCTTCTTTTCGGCAGAAATCACGCTGATCTTCCCGTTAAAGATGGTTATACTGGCAGGACAATTTACCATATCTACGGGCAGATAATGCACACGGCGTAGATTCTCCTCCGTTCCCAGGGAATCGGGTTCATTGGTCTCTTGGTTTTTCATGCGAATTCCGTTGGAGCGTATCTTCCGCCGGAGGCGTTGTGACGTGAAGTTCGAAAGATATTCCTGACCAAGTATGTCAACGAAACTGCGCATGGAACCAAAATAGAAATATTCACCGCCTGGTTTGGAAAGCAATTCATCGTGAATCTTCCGCACACCATCGATTCCCTCATAGTACCTCACGTGGGGAATCGTCCCCGACCCACTGGCAAATAGTGATTGCAATCCAGGTAACATCGCCTTCACCGAATCCAGCCTCCGCTGAAATAGATTCGTCAGATTGTCAGGACTCTCTGATACAAAAAAACGCCGGGACTTCCGGATGCTCTGGCTGACAAGACGATCCTGAATCAATTCCTCAAGATAGTCGTAAACCGTACTACGCTTAAGCTTCGCACGGGACGCAAGCTCCGCGGCTGTCCCACCACCCGCAAGTATCGTCAAATATAATCTCGCTTTCTTGTCATTGAAGCCTAGTCTTGCCAAGGATGCCACATCTACTATCATGATTGCTTTTCTCCTATTTGTCGATTTTTTCCGACAGCATGAAAATTCTTGATTTTCTGTTGTTTTCTTTTACAATATAATCGGTAACATACCCGGCAATTTTATGCCAAAGCACGATTTTCAGAATCCTTAACGCATTTTCATGACACTTACTGCCTTCATCCTGACTCTACTTTCCGTGTTCATGCATGCGCTGTGGAATTTCCTAAGCAAGGCGAATCGGCCTTCCTGTGCATCTTTTCTGTTGCTGAATCTCGTTTCAGCGGCCGTGGCACTCCCATTTGCTCCTTTCATAAAGATTTCGTGGGATGCCTTGCCTGGCGCATTTTGGGGTTGCCTCATAGGAAGCATCATATTTGAGGCCTTGTACAGCATAGGGCTGTTCAAGGCGTACAAACAGCTGGATATTTCCGTGGCATATCCTGTCATGCGGGCGTTACCAGTTGTGTTTACGCCTATTGTGACGATGATTTTTCATTTGGGACATGCACCAGGATGGCTTGCTTTGACGGGGATGCTTGCCATTGCAATAGGTTGCTTGATACTACAGGGATTTCAATTTACCAAACATACCTCATGTTTTCCCGTCAAGGCATTGGCGCCGATTCTCATGGCATCCATTGGCACTACGGGCTACACAGTTTTTGACAGTATTGCCACCAGGCATTTTATCAACGCCAGCCAAGCAAGCGCACCCATTGCCCTCGTGGGATACTTCATGCTGATTGAACTGGGACTCTCGGCCATACTTGCCCTTTTCGTCCTCTTGCAACAGAAGGAACGGCAGGAATTTGCCACGGTATGCCTACGGCATTCTTCTCCATACATTTGCGGGGCCCTCAACTGTGGCGCTTACACACTGGTTTTGTGGGCAATGCGTTTTGTGGATAACGTTTCCTATGTGCAGGCATTCCGCCAAATGGCGCTGCCACTCTGTGCCGGAATGGGAGTTGTCCTGCTGAAAGAAAAGTTGAATTTTGCCAAAATCCTGGGAATTCTCGTCATTCTCAGTGGCCTTATCGTGACTGTCATTTGATTTTTTCATAGGACCAATAGGACCAATAAGTCCTACCAGTTCCATACCTTACCAACTGCTTTTTTTCGTTGTTTTTTACCATACCATCCCACAACAAAGGAGAAATGAAAATGAAGAAAAACTTCACACTGATTGAGTTGCTTGTCGTGATTGCCATCATCGCGATCCTGGCCGCTATGCTGTTACCGGCGTTGTCCAAGGCCCGTGAGAAGGCTCGTGCCATCTCTTGTACCAATAACCTGAAGCAGATTCAGTTGGGCAATTTGCTCTACGCCAACGATGCCGACGACTATCTGCCCCCCATTGTCTTCCACCCCACCAACCAGGATTTGGGTTGGTATGGCGGGTGGATTACCCCGGGTAGCTTGATTACTTGGTTTACCGTGAATCCGCTTGTCCCAGGAGCACCTATGGATGGTGCGACGTGGGTTTCCAAGGATCCCGCGGCAGAGATGGGAACCGATGCTCCTGGCACTGGCGCTGACCAGAGTTCCTGGCACAAAGTCCTGCTGTGCCCTTCCTGCCCCACCAATATGCGCGTGTCTGGTAATATCTCCTATGCGGCTAGTGTCGGTCTGGGGTATTGCGGACGCATCTTAAATGATGTCGGCCAGGACTGGACCATCACGGGTGAACACCTGGCCGCCAACTGGCATCGCATTTCCTCCATCAAATACGCCTCCATCTACGTCAATGTCGTGGATGGCACTCGGCACAACTACCAAGGCACTGCAGGCCTCACCTCCTGGCTTGTCTGCCCAGCAAGTTACTACCGCGACCAGGCTGCCGACATCTTGAATTTCTTCCGCCACAGCCAGAGCACCAACATGTCCTTCGGTGATGGTCACGTGGAAGCCGCTGGCCGTGCACGCTTCGGCACCGATTTCAATATGTGCCTGGACGCCTACTACTGGTATCCCAACGTGAATATCAAGGGTGGTGACGCTCGTTAACCCTCTGATTTTCTGCGTGCATCGCTATGCTCCCCCAGAGGGTAGGTAATTGATAGCTTCACGGGCCCCTCCAGAGTCCCAAAAACTAAAATCCACCTACCTCGGGCTTTGCCCGGGGCTGTGTTCACTGATCCTATCCGGGGTCGAAATACCTACCATCTTAGGGAACGTAGCGTTGCGCATATATCCTCCTGTCACGATACTTATCCTTTGTGGGCGATAAACCACAATGCGCGGCTCGTGACAGGAGACACGTTTTGGAAGAGTGGTTTCTCTGTTGCCGTATTTACAATGAAATCTAGTTCGGTTAATTTTATCTCAGCCTTGATGCTGGTCTCCTTGGCTCTTGGCGCGGCTGACTTGAGTTGGGAATTTACATCACTCGATGTGTGGAGACAAAAGGACCCGATATTGCAGCATGACTTTAGAGAGCTGGCCTCAAACACCAACAAAGGTTTTCATTTTTTCATAGACGACAAATATCACCGTATTACCCTGGAGGACTTCTCGTATGACCCATCGGTGTACCCGGTGATCGAAGTCTTTCACAAAGGCGACAATCTGGCATTTTCCTGGGCAGCGTATGGAGAGGGTGAAGAGGGCTATGATGACGACCGGTTATTGCGCTCTGAATGGCCGGCAAATGAAAGATTTTATCCCGAACGGACAACTTTTCAATTAAGCCGTATGCCGCGCTGGCAAAAAGGCAACATCAGACAACTGCAACAAATTATTTCAAACTCGGGGGAGGGCGCTTCCACCACCATTACCGCAATGGCCCTCCGTCGTGGGGTAGACACTTTGGAAAATGGTGCACTGCTGATTCGGGATGCTGAGAATCAGCCAGCGTTCTGGAACTTCTCAGATGGAATGCTCGTTCACATGTCCCGCAATGAGCAACTGGGCTATCCGGTCTGCGAAGTCTCGGCTGGATTTGTCGACACTGCACTGGATTCCCTGAAGCCTGGGCACGAATATCTCGCCTCCGTCTTTACCTGTGGCGATGCCGTAAAAATTGAAGCGTTGATTTATGACCGACAGGGGCAGGTCATTGGGCAGACTACGCTGGAACCAGAGAAAAAAGACGGCACGTGGCGTTTGTGGAAAGCCAGCTATCTGGTTCCGCAGGAGGCCTACGAAGGGGAACTCCAATTCACTTTCGCAGGGCCGGGTGGTTTCGCGGATGCGCTTGTTGAAGACTTGGGCAATGGAGGACCCAATTGGCATGCACAGTGGATTTGGGCACAAGGCGAGCGTCAAAATGGCCAAACTTGCTGGTTCCGGCGGGAATTTGTCATTGATGACCCGGAAAAAATAACCTCGGCATTTTTGCAGGCCACCTGCGATGATGCCTTTGCTCTGGAAGTCAACAACAATCGCATCTTCAACAACAACAACTGGTCTAACCCGCTTCACAGCGAGGTAAAACAATATCTTCTGAAAGGGAAGAATGTCATTACAGCGGTCGGCTTCAACAATACCAGCTATGCGGGATTTTTGGCCGAACTGAAATTGGTATATTCTGACGGCGAGACTACCTACCTAGGAACCGATGAAAGTTGGTTATGGAGAAGCACGGATCCCGGTGAACATTGGCGTCGTGTGGTCCCTCCCGCGGAGACAGAAGTCGGATGGGCTAACGCTCAGGCTCTAGGTGCCCCGCCCGTTTCACCCTGGGACAACAAGGTGCGCTATTATGCCGAAGCACCTGTTGCGGGAGAACAGTTTACTGTTGACCAATCTGTTTATGCAACCCAAAAGACCACTGCCAGAATCAATAGGGATATGTCTTTCCCACGCATTGAGATCAACGGCGAAATTGCCACGCCGATGATATTCGGTCTGCGTCCCCGGGGAGATGCGACCGACTCTTACAAGACGATTCAAGCCAGTGGCTTCAAGCTCTTCCGGGTTGGTTGGGAATTCAGTTTTGAGGCCTGGCATGAAAACGGTGAGGTAGATTATTCCGATCTGGAAAACAAATTGACCGAACTTCTGGGTGCTGAACCAAACGCCAAGGTCATCCTGATGTTCCGTATTTCCCCACCGTCCTTCTGGCTTGAGCAACACCCGAAGGAAATCATCCGCTTTGCAGACGGCTCAACCACGGGAGCTGATGGCGTATTCGCCTCCCCCGCCAGCAAAGTGTTCCGAAAAGAAATCTCGGCAAAAGTCGGCGAGGTGGTAAAACATATCGAAGGCAGTTGGTACGGGAGCGCCATTATCGGGTATATGCCGTGCAATCTTCGTGGTCCGGAATGGGTAGTCCCCCTTCGCTCAAACTGCTACCCCGATTACAGTGAACCAATGAAAGTGTACTTCCGGGAATATTTGCGCGAAAAGTATATCACGGACAGAGCATTGCAGAAGGCATGGAATAATCCTTCCGTCACCCTAGACAATGCACAATTGCCAGATGAAGCTAGACGGAAACCCAGTGACGAGTATTTTCTGGACAATAACTGCCAGGATATCTTCGATTATAACCGAGCCGTCAATCGAGCCAATGTCGATACGATCGCCGATGTGTTGGATGCGGTTCATGCCAATGCCCCCGACAAACTTCGCGTCCTCTACTTCGGCTATTTGATGACACTGGACCATACCAGCAAACTCCCGGCCACATCGGGGCACTACGATTTGTCACGACTGCTAGCGATGAATAAAGTGGATGTGATGGCTTCTCCGACAAACTACGTCTGGCGAAAACCTGGTGAACCCTCCTGCATTGGAACCGTGGAATCCAGTTTCGCCAAACACGGCGTTGTGTGGTTACAGGAAGCAGACAACCGCACATATCTGTCCTCCGCCAGCGAGGATATGCTCGTCAATTTCCATGCAAAGACCTCCTTGCGGGAAAACTGGCGGGAATTCGTCTGCGCCATGCTGAAACGACAGGCAATTTGGTTCTATGAACTCGGCGGAGGTTGGTACGACAACCCATATTTCCATGAAGACTTCAAAAAAATGCTGGACCTCTATCAAAAAAGCCAAACCACTCCAGTGACATGGCAATCGCCTATGGCATGTTTCTTTGATGAACAGGTCTTCGACGGAGTCGCATTGAGCGACGGCCGATGGGCAGAGGAACGACCCTTCTGCTTGGCGGCCGCCAGCCAGCGCATGGCGGCACTATGTGGCATCCCCTATGACATTTACGAATTGGAGGATATTTATTCTCTAGATCTCTCGCCATATAAAGTCCTAGTCTTTCCAAACGAATGGCGGAATAATCCCAAACTGGCGGGTTTCCTTCAGGAGAACGTATATTCTGCCGGAAAAACAGTCGTCTGGCTTTATGCGCCAGGATTTGGTCAAAAAGGAGACCTGGAGGGCATGAAGGCACTGACGGGATTTGTTTTTACAAAAATGCCGAAAAAAACTCCACTTGCCTTTTTCCGTCGGGATGGCGAGTTGCTTGGCAGCAAGGGAATGTACAACGGCGAAGCCTTCACAACAAAAGTCAGTGCTTCTCAAATTCTAGGCAAGTACGCTTCTGGCGGAACCGCAGCCGCATGGAAAAAACAGGGCCAGGGAACGAGCGTCTGGATGAGCGTTCACGATGCCTCTGGCAATCTGTTGCGCGAGGTACTAAAAATGTCTGGAGTGGAAACGCTAATCGACCGTGGCGACCGGGTGCTCTACGATGGGACATTGCTGGGAGTTATCGCAGTGGATTCCCCAGGACTCCGAACAGTTACTCTACCGGAAAATCATTCAGGCTTCGTAACCGATATCATTTCAGGAGAGAAGTTTGCCTGTGAACAGGGGAAGTTCCAGTTTTTTGCCACCCCAGGGGATGTCCGTCTTTTTCAGATGACTGCAGAAAATGAAAAACATCATTGATTTCTACGGGGCGCAACTGCCCGTTTTCAAGAGCTCACTTCACATCCATAGCACTGTCTCCGATGGCGATTTTTCTCCCGAAGAAGTGATACGTCTCTATTCCGAAGCAGGATATGACGTGCTGGCTTTTTCAGACCACCACAAAACCAATCCCGTCTCTACTTATGATGGCAAGGGAATGACCATCCTTTCTGGCATGGAAATTCATCCGATTGGACCACGCAACGTCATTTGGCACCTCTTGGCACTGGGCGTTCCCGAAGACCTGCCCGGGACTTACCCCAATGGCCAGGCTGCCATTGATGCAGTTACTGCGGCAGGAGGAATTGTTTTCTGTGCGCACCCCAATGGCGCTTTTTCTTCTCATGACATCCTGCAACTGCAGGGCCTGACCGGAATCGAAGTCGCCAATACAAATGGACGGTTTACGGGGCGCGAATACAATGACCAATGCTGGAATGAATTAATCGCCGAAGGCTGGCGTTGCTCTGCACTCGCGGTGGATGACATGCACACGGCTTGCGATTTGTTCCAGAACTGGACGATGATTGCGGCCGAAAATCCCTCCCCGCAGGCATTGCTGGATGCCCTGAAATGCGGGAGATTTTATGCCACACAGGGCCCGCAATTCAAAAGACTTTCCTGGAAGGATGGGGTCTTCGAGGCAGAGTTCTCGGAAGTCGTCGAAGCGTTTGTCTACGGTTTCCCAGGGATGGATATCATTGCCACGCCAGGCTTCCCCACCCCGGAGACCTCCCCTCGCATTACCTCGCTGCGTTGCCGTCCCACAGAAGGCTTCCGCGGAGTATTGCGCTGCAGAATTCGGGACGCGCAAAATCGTTGTGCATGGAGCAATCCAATAACGTATAGCGAGTAAAAATGAAACTGGATAATACGAAAGTTCTATATCACTGCGGCACGCTGAGTTATACCAAGTATGGCCTAGTCACCCTTTTCTGCTGGATGCTGTGGGGAGACTTTTGCTTTACCATTATGGAAGAACTGGTGCCGACATTGATGCCGGTGGTCCTCAAGAACCACAATGCCAGTAACTTTACCATCGGCCTTTTGGTGGGAAGTATCCCGGCGGTTCTCAACTTCGTTATCAATCCAATTGTCAGCACGGCTAGCGACCGCACACGAACACGGTGGGGACGACGCATCCCATACCTTCTCTTTTCTAGCCCTCTTGTGGCGCTATTTCTAGTGCTGGTCGGGTGGAGCGCCCCCTTGGGCAATTGGCTGGCTCAGGTCGCCGCTGGACCAGAAGGCAATCCCGCAACCGTGATTATTGCAATGCTCGCCATTTTTGGCGTGGGTTTCCAACTCTTCAATCTATTTGTCGCTTCCGTCTTCTTTTACATCTTTGCCGATGTGGTCCCCAAGGAATACATGGGGCGCTTCATGTCATTCTTTCGGGTGGTGGGCACGGCTGCCGGCGTGGTCTTCCAAAAGTACATTCTGCCTTTGGCGGACATCAAGGAAAATATTCCATGGATATTTACTGGCGTCGCAATCATCTATCTGATCAGTTTCACCTTGATGAGTATTAAGGTCAAGGAGGGCGACTATCCTCCACCTGAAAAAATAGAGAAAGTCAGTATCCTGGGAATGATTAGAAAATATTCTCAGGAGTGCTTCAGCATCCCCTTCTATCTGCTTCTTTTTATAGGACTTTCCATCAACACGACCAGCAATGTATGCCGTATCATGTTCAATCTCCTGTTCGCCAAGGAAGAACTGGGACTGACTATCGGCCAGTATGGCGGAATTATGGCCGCCATCAATGTGGTTATGGTCTTCGCTTATATTCCACTGGGATGGCTTGTTGACAAATACCACCCACTGCGAATTTTCATTTTGGGCGGTTTGCTGATTATCATTGCAAATGTCCTCGGCTTCTTCTTTTGCCATGGCTATCACTCTTTCTTCGCAGTATCATTCTTTGTCTCTGCTACGTATGTATTACAGGGCGCCAGCGGACTGCCACTTACCGTTCGACTCTATCCCAGTGAAAAATATGGCCAGTTCTGCTCGGCACGTTCCATGGTGTGCTCTGTCTTCGAAATCATCGCAAATGCAGGTGGCGGGAAGTTCATTGACATCTTCGGGTATCGATACATCTTTGTCTGGGATTTTATTTTTACAATCATCGCAACGGTATTGCTGCTGATTGTCTACCGAATGTGGAAACAACGCGGTGGAGACGCTAATTTTGTACCTCCCCAACGAACACTGAAACTCTAAGGGGGGAGCATCATGGACAATGACAAATACAAAAAATACGCAGGCAATTTCTCGCTGGAGCATCTGCAGGAATACACTGGACACCTTGCCCAATTGGAAAGACGCAGCTCATACGATGACTTTGAGCGTTCTTCACAATATTGCGTGCAGGCATTGAAAGAAGCCGGGTTCTCCCAGGTTGAACGAATTGCCCATCCCGCGGACGGAAAATCGTGCTGTTGGGATTGCATCATGCCCCAAGCCTGGAATCTTACGGGACGCTCCACCTTGCAAATTGTGGAAGGGGATGTCTCGGAAGAGTCAAGGATGTTGGCGGATTCCGATGTGACGCCGCTTCATGCGTTGATATGGAGCGCTCCGACGCCGCCCGAAGGCATTACCTGTGAACTGGTTGACTATGACAGCCTTGATGCCGCCAAGTCAGACTGTCATGGGAAATGGGTCTTTTTCACAGGTGCCGATGGCTCTAGCATCAACACAAAAGTCTATCATCAATTGGCTGAAGCTGGCGCAGCAGGACTGCTCGTTACTGGTTTTTCTGCAAGTGAATATTGTCCCTCTGACCTCTTTTGGACCAACGGGCAAGGGCGAACTGGCTGGTATCACTCAGAAGGAGACCGCCGTATGCCTTGTTTTGCCATCTCACCAGCCAGGGGACGACAGCTTCTTCGCGAATTGGCTTCCGGGACGATAATCGTTCATGCCCAAATGCAGAGTAAAATTTACGATGGCGAAATATTTACGATCACGGCTGTCATCCCAGGAGAGTCCGAAGAAGAATATGCCTTGCTGGCCCATATCTACGAACCCTTCGAGGCCGATGACGCCATAGGCTTCGCCATCGCCTGCGACTTCGGACGCCAACTGCTGGCGCGCAAAATCAAACCGAAAAAAACACTGCGGGTGATTTTCTCCATGGAACTCTACGGGATGGCGGCATTCCTGAACAATCCCAAATACCGCAATAAAATCATCGGGGCGATGAATCTGGATGTCTTTACCACTCGGTCGGCACCAGAACTGCGTTGCCGCTTTACCCCTGCCGCGATTGCCAGTTGCTTGGATTGGCATTGGTACGATTGGGTGAAAAAGGCACTCCCAACCACAACGATTGTGCCGGAATATGCAACTCTCTCCGATGATACCTTCTGTGGAGACCCCCATTTTGGCATCCCTGCCAATTGGCTATATACGGAGAGTGGCATCTTTCATCACAATACCGGGGCTTTCTTTACTCCAGACTGGCCAAAGTTAAAGGAAAGACTGCCCGTTCTCTATATGGGTTTGGAAGAAATTCTGATGGAAGAACTGCCTGACTATTCCACAAGAGCGGCCGAAGATTTTCGCTGGGCCGCAGAGCTGATTTCATCAAGCAATTCTTTGACCTGCTACGAAAAGAATGTCCGGCTTCAAACAGAATATTGTCGCGCTCTACAACGATTGAAGTCCCAGAAACAATTCGGTCAAGCCACTTTTTCTCCTCAAAAATTGAATGCCTCGCGTGACAAAGTCGTCGCTGGTTTTGTTTCTTTGTCGCCTGGCAAGTTAAGTGAGGTGGAAAAAATGGCAGATAGCATCGTTGTTGGGAACTGCCAATATGGCTTCCCATTCTCTCTGGCGCATATCCCCTGGAAAGAACGCCGCAATGTCTCCTTGCCAAGGGCATTGTGGGCTTTGTTTGACGGCAAACGAACACTCCTGACCGCCATACGGATATTTGACGCAGAAGCCGCTCTGCCGTTGCTGGTTGATAAAAAAGCGGCACCCAAGTTCGACCTGGCGAGCACACGCACTTCTGATGAACAAATCGAGCGCATTATCAATGAATTGCGATATGTCGCCCAATACGGATATTGTTCGCTGACTACGACCAGACGGCCTTGATATATCCTTGCGTCAGAAAGGAGCGAGAATGTGCTCGACCCTGTAGGAAGATACCGATGGCTGAGGAGGTGCAGTTTTCGTTTGCAAACTTATATTATCTGCGCTATCCCGAAGACGGGAGGCTTTATTGACTAAACACATAAATTACAAAACACTTATGAAAAAAGAAAAGAAACGCGCGCCCATTGAGGCGACGGGGGAGCTCTCGGTCAATATCCAGGGCTTTGGATTTGTTCGGTTATCCGAGGGTGATTCACTCTTTGTGCCACCAGGCTATCTAGGTGGTGCTGTGACGGGGGACACCGTCCTGGCAGTCATCGACCCCAACAGCGACCCATCTCGACCCGTGGCGGCAATCAAGCGCATCCTGGCGCGGAAATTCCAGAATTTTGTGGGGTGCCTGGTGCCCCTGCGTGGGCATCACTGGGGCATTCGTCCCCTGCGCCACGAATTGCCGGATTTGCTGATGCTCTCCGACGAGAGCGTTGCCCGCAGTGGCATTCCGCCTCGCGAAGGCAATTGGGCGAAGGCCGAGCTACCCGTCCCGCAGGTGGATTTCCCCGACGAACAACTGCCCTGCGCAATCCTTCTGGACAACTACGGCGCCAGCGGAAATGTGACTGCGGATTTGGACGCCATCGTGGCCGAATACAACATCCCCGCACCCTATACTGCCGAACAGGAGGCCGCCGCCGAGGCCCTGGAACCCGTGAAGGTCAAGCGCTTGGATTGCACCAAGGACCTGGTGGTCACCATCGATCCCGTGGATGCACGGGATTACGATGACGCACTTTCCGTTCTGCCCTCCAAGAAAAAGGGCGAGGTGCTGGTGGCGGTGCATATCGCGGATGTGGCGAGCTACGTCCGTCCCGGTTCCGACTTGGATCGCCAGGCACGGGAGCGCGTCTTTACCTCCTACTTGCCTGGACGCACGCTGCCCATGCTGCCCAAGGCCCTGGCCAACAAGCAGTGCAGCCTCCAGGCTGGTGTGCCACGTCTGGCTCATACGGTCTTCATCCGCTTTGACGAACATACCGGAGATGTCATTTCCTACGAGCGCAAGCACACCGTCATCAATGTTCGTCAGCGTCTCTGCTACGAGCAAGTCCAGACACTCTTGGATGGCGGGACTTTCGAGGCGGAGGAGGGCGTCCTGGAGATGGTGAAGAAGCTAGCGAATATCGCGCAGCTCCTGCGTCATCGCCGTATGACGCGGGAGCGGTTCCTGCCCATGGCCATGCCGGAAATCCGCGTGGTGTGCAGCGAGAAGCCCTCCCGCATCCTGGGTGTCCAGCAGACCATCGACAATCCCTCCCACCAGCTGGTGGAGGAATTCATGCTGGCCGCCAATGAGTGCATGGCCCTCGAACTGGAGAAGCTGAATCTGCCTGGCCTCTACCGAAACCACCTCTCGCCCGATCCGGAAAAACTCCAGGATTTCGCCGAGACCGCCACCCTGATGATGGGCGAAAAGGTCAAGGGACTCTCTTCCCGTGGTCCCATCGTGCGCTTCTTGAAGCACGCCGCCGAGTCCCCCTTGAAGGACGTGCTCTACATGGCATTCCTGCGGCATCTTCCTCGCGCCGACTACGGTGTGGACCCCATGGGGCACTTCGGCCTGGGCAAAGAACACTACTGCCACTTCACTAGCCCCATCCGACGTTTCGCCGACCTGCTGGTCCATCAGCAGCTCCTTTCTCACGACCTGCGTCGCAAGACCTACACCCTGGATACCGTCCAGGAATTCGCCATGCTCTGCTGCACCAAGGAATACAACTGCGACCAGGCGGAATTTGCCGCCAGCGACCGCATGAAGATTCGCTACATCCAGCAGTGCATGAAGGAGGAGGGCAAGAAGATGCTCCTCCATGGCGAAATCTGCAAAGTCACCAAGACGGGATGCCAGGTCTATCTTCCCGATTATGGCCTCATTGCCTTCGTCAACGAAGAGCAACTCCCCAAAGGCTGGAAATTTGACCACCTAAAAGCGGCCTGGTACAATGTCAAAGACGGCGACCGGCTTTACATTACGCAATCGCGCCAATTCGAAGTGGATTCCTCGGACCCCATCCGTGGCGAACTCCTCCTGGCGCCCGTGCCGGACAAGCACTCCAAGACCGGCGATGCGCCCTTTTCACCGCGGGAGATGAAAGCCCGCCTCAAAAACAGACGATAGACTATGCTTACATTCCTGATTGCAATTGTCGCGGCCGCAGCCGCTGGGTATTTCTCCTACACTGCCGGCGAGGGCGGACACTGGGGCTGGGCCATTCTGGCTTGCCTCGGCGCCGCGTTGGCAATAATCATCCCCATCAACCTCATCGTTCAAAAGAAGCTCCAGGCAATCTTCATGGGCGTCCAGCGAGACGTGATGGCCGCCAATGAGCGGATTTCCACCAAGGCGAATGCCCTGGCCATGCGTGGACAGGCTACTCCCAAGCTGGCCGCGCAGTTGGAACAGGAGATGTGCGATGCCATCCGTGCCGTCATCCCCTCCCTGGATGCCGCTAAGCCCTACCAGATTTGGAATCCCCTGGTCAAGACCCAGGCGAATCTCATGAAGGCGCAGCTCTACTACCAAATCAAGGATTTTGACGCCGCAGGCCCTCTCCTGGAGAAGGCCATGGTTGTGGATCCCACCATCCTTTGCATGAAGATGGTCCTGAATTGGAAGAAGAATCCCGAGGAGACCAAGGCATTGGACAAGCTCTTCACCAAGAGCATCCCACGCTTCAAGTATGACAAGGGCACACTCTGCTACGCGACTTACGCATGGATTCTGGTCAAGCAGAACCGCCTGACCGAGGCTGTTACCATCCTGGACGACGCCAAGAAGAAGACCGACGATCCCGTTATCCACCAGAACTGGGAACACCTGGCCAACAACCGCGTGGCGCGCTTCAGCAACGCCGGCCTGGGCAATCAGTGGTATGCGTTGGGACTGGAACAGCCCGCGCCCGTCAAGATGGCCCAGCAGGACCGCTTCGGCGGTCGTATGCGTGGAGGCTTCCGTCGATGAGTGCCTCCTACGGCGCATACCGGAAATATCACGGCCTCGGCAACGACTATCTCATTCCTTTGAATGACGCCGAGGCACTGCCTGATACAATTGACGAAGAGCGGGTGCGCTTCATCTGCGACCCCCATTACGGCCTGGGCTCCGATGGAATCCTCTATGGGCCCTATCTGCCTGGTAGCAAATTCTACGACTCTCTGGGGCAGCCACAGGCGCTCTGCGCATTCCGCATCCTGAACCCCGATGGCTCCGAGGCCGAAAAGAGCGGCAATGGCGTCCGAATCTTCGCGCGGTATCTCTTTGACTGCGGGATGGTTCGTCTGGACGAGCCCTTCACTCTGGCGACTCTCGGCGGTCCCGTGGTCTGCAAAATTCTCGACCCCGACAAGGCAATCGAGGCCGAGATGGGACCCGTCTCTTTTGACAGCGCGGTGATTCCCGTCAATGGTCCCCAACGCGAAGTCCTGAAGGAAAAACTCTCCTTGAATGGCGAGGAGATTCTCTTCTGTGCGGCCACGGTGGGAAATCCACACTGCGTGGTGTTGTGTGACGAGGCGCCTACCAAGGAGATCGCCATGTGTCTGGGCCCCATCCTGGAATCCCATCCACTCTTCCCGAACCGCACCAACGTCCAGTTCCTCAAGGCGCTTTCAGATCACGACATCCAGATTGAAATCTACGAGCGCGGCGCGGGATACACCCTGGCTAGCGGGACTAGCTCCACCGCCTGCGCGGCAGTGGCGGTGCGCCTGGGACTCTGCAAATCCCCTGTGACCGTCCACATGCCGGGCGGTATCCTCGCAATTTCCTTCGATGAGGCATTCCATGCCACCCTGGTGGGGCCCGTCGCCCGCGTCTACGACGCACAGCTCTTCTAGCCACGCGACTTGCCCCTCGTTTCGCTGGGCTTA
>DCIO01000003.1:0-2577 GCA_002315885.1 Lentisphaeria bacterium UBA1724 | reverse complement strand
GCTACACGGGGGGCGCACCTACGGGGACCTTCGGTCCCTCCTACAAAACCTCGCCAGATACCACACCGGGGGATTTCCCCTTCCGCGCCTTCCGCGGTTCCGAATTAGAAGGAGCGGGGTATGGGGTGCAACCCCATCCAACATTAAGCATTAAGCATTGAGCATTAAGCATTAATGAAATACATCGGTCCTCATCTTTCCATCGCTGGTGGCGTATTCAATGCGGCCGATCGTGCGGTCGAGTGCAAGGCCAACGGCTTCGCCATCTTCACCAAGAATCAGCGCCAGTGGAAAGCCGCGCCTGTCACGGAAGAGGAGTCCCGACTTTTCAAGGAACACCTCTCTGCGGGCGGTTTCTCCCCCAAGGCGGTTCTTCCCCACGACTCCTACCTGATTAACCTGGGAAACCCCGACGCCGAAAAGCGCGCCGCCGCCACCGATGCCTTCATCGCAGAGCTAAAGCGCGTGGAGGCATTCGGACTCCATCTCCTGAATTTCCACCCAGGCAGCGGCTTGGGCGAACCCATCCCGGTTACCCTGGAACGCATCGCGGAGTGCATTCGGAAGGCATTGGACGAAACCGAGAACGCGGTGGCTGTCATCGAAAATACCGCAGGGCAGGGCTCTGTGGTGGGCAAGAATCTGGAAGAACTCCAGCGCTTGCTGGAATTGGTGGACAACCCCAAGCGCTGCGGTATCTGTATCGACACCTGCCACGCATACGCCGCGGGTATTGATATCGCCACCCCCGAAGGACTGGATGCCTTCTGGACCGAATTCGATCAGCGCATTGGATTCCAATTCCTGCGCGGTTTGCATCTCAATGACACCAAGTCCAAACTGGGTTCCCACCTGGATCGACACGCCCCAATCGGTGACGGATTGCTGGGATGGGATACATTCCTGCAAATCGCCAAAAATCCCCGCATTGACGAAATACCCCTGATTCTCGAGACTCCTGAACCCGAACGCTGGCCCGAAGAAACGCAAAAACTCAGGCAGGCCGCAGAATCGGAGTTAAAATAAGCACAGTTGAACTGCTGACGAACGATAGGACGCCAACAAACTGTCCCACACGCAGTACAGTCGTCTCAGTCGTCCCATTACAGTCTTTGTACTTCCCCCAAACACACAAACCATAAAGGAGCATTGAAAAATGGAACTGCCTCTGAATGTGAATTTGACTGGTAAAGTCGCCGTTGTCACCGGTGCCGGTGGCGTTCTCTGCAGCATGATGGCCCAGGCTTTGGCCGCCGCAGGCGCCAAGGTCGCCGTCCTGGACCTCAAGGAAGACGCCGCCCAGGCTTGCGTCGACCTCATCGCCAAGGATGGCAGTCAGGCCATCGCCGTCTCCGCAAACGTGCTGGACAAGGCATCTCTGGAAGCCGCACACGACAAGATCACTGCCGCATTCGGTCCTGTGGACATCCTGATCAACGGCGCAGGTGGCAACAACCCCAAGGGCACCACCGCAAAAGAGTATGCTTCCCAGGATGACGTCCTGAATCCCGTTGAAGGCCAGTTCAACTTCTTCAACCTGGATCCCGCAGGCATCTCCTTCGTCTTCAACCTGAACTTCATCGGCACCCTCCTGCCCACCCAGGTCTTCAGCGCCGACATGGTCAAGAAGGGCCACGGAACAATCCTGAATGTCTCCTCCATGAACGCCTTCCGTCCTCTGACCAAGATTCCCGCGTATTCTGGCGCAAAGGCCGCTGTCAGCAACTTCACCCAGTGGCTGGCAACACACCTCTCCAAGGTCGGCATCCGCGTCAACGCAATCGCCCCCGGATTCTTCGTCACCAACCAGAACCGCGCTCTGCTCACCAACCCCGATGGCTCCCTCACCGCTCGCGGTAATACCATCATCTCCCATACCCCCATGGGACGCTTCGGTACTCCCGAAGACCTCCTGGGCGCAGTCCTCTGGCTCCTGGATGACAAGGCCGCAGGCTTCGTTAACGGCACCGTCATCCCCATCGATGGCGGCTTCGCTGCCTTCTCCGGAGTGTAATTTCGCACTTCTTTTCAAAAAATCACGACACGCCGCTTGAAATACGCAAAAGACGAATTATCTTAAGCGGCGCGTCGTGAGCTCTCCCGAACGGAGCAAGCAACGCATTTAAGTGGACCCGTAGCTCAATTGGATAGAGCGTCTGGCTACGGACCAGAAGGTTGGGGATTCGATCTCCTCCGGGTTCACCAAATCTTTTATGGAGGCGAGGTAGCTCAGTTGGTAGAGCAGGGGACTGAAAATCCCCGTGTCATCGGTCCGATTCCGATCCTTGCCACCATTTCTTTTTAGCCGTACGAGTAATCGCACGGCTTTTTTCATTTTTACGCAGGAAATTTACCCTCAAATCGTCTCTCGGCGGGACTTTCTCGGCCTCTCTTCTCTGGCTTCTCACGCCAAAACGTCTCTTTGTCTCTGATTTCTCATTATCCTGCTGTGTCATTTTGGAAAAATAGACACACCCTTTTTACGCACGAAAATTCAAAATAGACACACCAATGTTATTTATCTGCGCCCTTGGGGAATAATAAAGGTATCTCTTTATTAACTGCCGAGAGAAGAGA
>DCIO01000056.1:3040-8267 GCA_002315885.1 Lentisphaeria bacterium UBA1724 | reverse complement strand
AGGGTCACATTGCGGCCATTCTCCAAGGCCGATAGCAATTCCCGACTCTCTAACTCACGGTCACAAAAATACTCCGGACTATAATAGCCACTGGTTAAAAATGGATTCCGTAAACGCATCATCACATACCCTCATGCCAATCGCTCTTCATCTACTATAATACAACATCCGCATTACGCAAATTGTGTAATGTAAAAATTATAGCACGTGACTATGGCAGGGATGTTTGTTTTGTCCTTGATTTGATTTTCCCCTTGAATCTACGCGTACGCGCGCAGGACCTTGTGGGGGTACCTTAAGTACCACCCCCACCCCACCGCCCCATAAGGTAAACCATGTTTTTCAGGTTTACAAGCGAGCGGTATGAAAGTCATAAAAGTTCTACAAACGACTAGGAATATCTGTCAAGATTTCGTTAGATGGACGTGCATCGCCCACTTTGTCCACGGTGTGGATGTGCATCGTCCGTATTCTCTCCGGTTATTGTTATCAACATATTCTGAATAATTACTGATTTTTTAGAGAATATTAGGAAATAACTCAGAGAACGGCATTATATTTTGCGTCAAAACATACCCTAAAAAGGGAATAATTTGACATGAAACTTTACGACAATATCACCAATGTAGCACTTTCCAACTATGGTTTGATAACATCTGCTCAGGCCATAGAGTTAGGTGTTCGTTTAAAGGACCTTCACGAATGGGTAGCAATAGGTCGTTTGGAGAAATGCTGGCGTGGTGTATATCGTCTTGCTCATTATGTGCCGACCGAGTACGACCTATATGCTGAAGCTTTAGCTACAGTAGGTAAGGAAGCAATGATATGGGGTGAGAGTGTTTTGGCGATGCACAATCTAGCCATGGTCAATCCAGAGCGAATCGAGGTAGCGACAATGTCCAGGGTTCGTAAGGAATTGCCGACATGGATATGCCTGACACAACTTCATAAAGAATCCCTTTATGACATTGTTAACGGCATTCGCTGCCAGCCTCTCCCGGATGTATTCAGGCAATGTAAAGGGAAAGTAATGACTCGGCGTCTTGCCGAGGCGATAAGAGAAGCCGAGCAGAAAGGCCTTCTGGGGGTTCTGGAAGCTGAAACATTGAAAAAGGAATTTCCGTTATGAAGCGTCCTACCACGTGTGTCAATTTTATCAAGGCACTCAATTCACTTTCCCACTGCTGACGAGGCAGTTGTATGGGCAAATGAGTTGATTGTAAAAATAGAGAACAGTTCTTTGAGCGATTAGTAAAATTCCGCATCCCGTATCACAGCCAGGATTTTCCTGGGATATGCAACTCGTGGGTATGTCCGAGAATGACCAGGAAAATCGTCAATGCCTTGGCATAGTCCACGTATTTCAGGCGCTGTGTCGTGGTGGAATTGACTTGATAGGTAATTTCGCTCATTTTGGGTGCACCATGGAATCAAATGTTCGCGTTGGCGGCGAGGATGCCGGAGAGCATGGCTCCGACGATGCCCAGGAGTCCCTGGTCGGTGCCTGCCAGTGTGATGCCTGGGAGGCCGATATTTCCCGTGGGGGCTTTATGTTGTGCGCCGTAGATGGCGCCATTCTGGTGCCCGGTCCAGGCTTGGACGGTCTTGGGTGTGAAGGCATCCAATAGCGTCAGGTCCTTTGCCATTTGCGGATCGATTTCCGCTAGGAATTTCCGCAATTCCTCAACGATGTGCTCCTTTTTCGTCTGATATTCTTCCCGTGGGAGGCGGAACCACTCTTGGGCATCTACGATAGTGGAGAGTCGGAGGAGTTTGGCTTCCTGTCCCTCCGTGCCGAGGTAGTTCCCTGGTGCACAGACCAGCATGGAGGCGGGAGGAACGCCTGCTGCGGGGGCGGCGAAGCGGAAACGCGTGGTTCGGTTGGCGAAGAGTACTGCGTCCTGGAGGCCGTATTCCGCGGGTGTTTTGGGCAGTGCGAAGATGGCTTCCAGGAATGCGATTTTTCCCGCGTCGGGCAGTGGCATTTCGGGGTGTATGGTCTTGCAGAGTTGTGCGGTTTCCCGTGCGCCGATGGTGGAGATAACTCGTGGCGCTTCCAGGAATTCTCCAGAGCGGAGGAGGACGCCCGTGGGGGCGGTGCCGTCATAGCGGATTTCCTCCACGATGGCGCCTGTGCGGAGTTCCGCGCCATTTTCCAGCATCTTCTGCTGGAGAGTCTCCAGAAAGGGCTTCATGCCGCCTGCAGGACGGGCGAAGCCTTCCATGATGACACTGCGGAACATGGTGGAGAATGCACCGAAATCCATGTCCTCTTCCGTGGGGCAGCCGTAGTACATCACAGGGAACCGTAGCATGTCACGCAAGCGCTCGGAAGTGATGTGTTCTTCCAGGATCTGGTTGGCGGATTTGCCAGAGGACTCTTTCCCCGCATAGCCAATTTGGAGGACTTCCTGGACGAATGCCTGGAAGCCCTGGGCATCCTGAGGGAAGAGTCTCTCGACTTGCGCGGTGAAATCCTGGAAATTGTTGTTGAGGGTCAGTTCGGCGTCTGGGAATAGAATACGCGACTGCCGCTGGGGGAATAGATTCAGGGAATTTCGGCGGATTCTCAATTGGCGCAATACTTGATTGAAGGGCGCCTTGAATTCCGTTTCGGGGACATAGTTTGTCAGGGCGTGGAGTCCCGTATCCAGCAGGACTCCGCCTCGCTCGTACCAAGTATTCATGCCGCCCAGGCGGGAATTCCTCTCGCAGAGCACCACACGTTTCCCGCAGTGGGAAAGCCGTATGGCCGCTCCGATGCCCGAAAGGCCACCGCCTATGACGATCACATCATACTGCATTTATTTCATCGCGTTGACGAAGCCCTGGCGGGAGCGTTCGATGACCGCCTTGTCCACGCAGAGCGCCAATCGGAAGTATCCCTTGCAACCGAAGCCGCTGCCGGGGACGGCCAGGATGCGCTGTTCGGCCAGTTTCTTGACGAATTCCACATCGTCCATGCCGTTGGGGGCCTTGGGGAAGAAGTAGAAAGTTCCTGCGGGCATCTGGTATTCGATGCCAGCCTCGTCCAGGATAGACGCCATCACATTCCGTCGTTCTGCGTAGATGTCGGTTTGTGCACTCTGTGCCGCCAGGGTCTTTTCCAGGTTTGCGACGGCTCCGATGATCAGCTTCTGTCCGATGCAGGGTGCGTTCACGTAGCCCAGGACGCGGTTGGAGAGAATCAGCCCGCCCAGGAATTGTGCGGCCACATCCTTGTCCATAGCGGGATTGACTACGATGTAACCCACGCGTTCGCCTGCCAGCCCCAGGTTTTTGGAG
Organism: Lentisphaeria bacterium UBA1724; assembly: GCA_002315885.1. GTDB lineage: Bacteria > Verrucomicrobiota > Lentisphaeria > Oligosphaerales > Oligosphaeraceae > UBA1724. The sequence continues at coordinate 4,982 of DCIO01000056.1, read as the reverse complement.
AAGGAGGAGCAGACCACGGAGTATTCGTAGTGTGGCAGGACGGAGGGGACGGTCTTGCCGTCAAATGCCAGGAATCGGTATGGCTCGTCCGCCACCAGGATGATGGGTCGGTCGGAACCCTTTCGTGCATCACGGAGAATCTGTGCCAGCGCCTTGATTTCCTCTTCGGTGTAGATGACGCCGGCGGGGTTGTTGGGGCTGTTGATGAGGAGCATGCGGGTGCGGTCGGTGATGGCGGCCGCGATGCCCTCGATATTCAGCTTGAAGGTGCCAGGGGCGCTGGGGACGGGTTTTAGGACACCGCCATAGGTGCCTGCGTAGCCCGCGTATTCCACAAAGTATGGCGCGGGGCAGATGACCTCGTCACCAGGCAGGAGCGTGGTTTTGCAGAGGCAGTTCAGACCGCCTGCGGCGCCCACGGTCACCAGGATGTTATTGGCGGGAATCTGCACACCCTGTTCCTGGCTTGCCCAGGTAGCCAGGGCTTCCCGTGCGGCGAAGTATCCCGCGTTGGGCATATAGCCCAGACCCGCGGGGACATTCACTTCGTCGGCCAGGTGCAAAAGGGTCTCAATCACCGTTGCAGGCGGCTTCAGGTCGGGGCTGCCCAGGCTGAAGTCATAGACATTCTCCGGACCATATTGCTTCTTCAGCTCGATGCCCGCTTCGAACATCCTGCGAATCCAACTGGCGCCCTTCTGGACTTCCAGAATCTTATCGGAAACTAGCTGCATAGGTGAAAAACTCCTTTTGTCTTTGGGAAAAATCCGTACCCTCGGTAGGGTGAGTCCTGTGCCCGGCAATTTTGTTGCCGGGAAGCAGGGGACAAGGGGGCGCGCCCCCCTTCCTACCGTTTCACGCGGGCATTGCCGCCCCAGATGGACCAGACCTGGTCTTCATCGGCGGGCTGTGCGTAGTCGGTCAGGTGGGTGGTAGCCAGTGCGCCGGTGGCCCAGCCGAACTGGATCCACTTCTCGGGCTCCATGCCCTTCAGCATGGCGTAGAGGAAGCCGCCCACGAAGCCGTCACCGCCGCCGATGCGGTCCATGACGCCGATTTCGCGGGGTTCCACCACCTGCCACTGTCCGTCGATATTGGTGATGGCGCCCCACTTGTGGCAGTTGGCGCTAACCACCTGGCGGAGGGTGGTGGCGAAGGCGGTGGCGTTGGGATAGGCGGCCTTCACGCGCTCCACCATCTCCTTGAAGGAGTCGATCTTGGAGGCGATGTCCTTACCGCCGGCCTCGGGGCCCTGGATACCCAGGCAGAGCTGGAAGTCCTCTTCATTGCCGATGAGGACATCCGCCAGGGAGGCGATTTCGGAGAAGATATCGTGGAGTTCCTGTTCCCGGCCCTTCCAGAAGGAGGCGCGGTAGTTCAGGTCGAAGGAGATGCGGGAGCCATTCTTCTTGGCGGCGCGGGCGATGTCCAGGCAGAATTTGCTGGTCTCGGGGGAGAGTGCGCCGATGAGTCCGGAGAGGTGGACAATCTTCACGCCTTCCTGACCGAAGATGCGGTCCAGGTCGAAATACTTGGTGTCCAGCAGACGGCCGACTTCGCCGGCGCGGTCATTCTGGACGCGGGGACCACGGCTGCCGAAACCGCTGTCAGCCAGGTTGAACTGGTGGCGGTAGCCCCAGGGGCCGCCCTGCTCGATCTCGGGACCTTCGTAGTCCATGTGACGGCCAGCCAGGTTGTCCTTGATCATGCGGGCAATGGGGCTGTCCTTCACGAAAGCGGTGAGGACCTTGACGGGCACGCCCAGGAAAGAGGGGATGCTGGCCACGTTGGTCTCAGCGGAGGTCACCTGCATCTTGAAGGTGTCGGAGCAGTGGAAGGGCTGGCTGTCGACGGGAGTCAGGCGGATACCCATGCTGGTGGGGACGAGCATACCGTATTTGGCGTCTTCACGGAAAGAGATAGGCATTTGAAATTCTCCTAA
>DCIO01000056.1:2481-2923 GCA_002315885.1 Lentisphaeria bacterium UBA1724 | reverse complement strand
ATTGAGAATTGAAGAAGAGGGGGCAAGGGGGAAACCTCCCCCTCCTTCATTAAGCATTAAGCATCAAGCATTAAGCATCGAAATTCTTCTTCAGTGCCCAGAGTCCCAGCGCGGGGTTGCTGATGTAGAAGATCTCCTCACCGTCGACGGTATTGAAGCCGTCCTTGAGTTTATTGAGGTCGTATTTCGCCAGCATTGCGTTCAGGTCGCCGTATTCGAAGCCCACGCTACGGATTTCGTCTTCGGAGACTGCGGGTCCCGGGCAGTATGTGATGCGGAAGCGTCCTTCGCTGGAGCCGTGGATGAGGTGTGCGGCGGCGCCCAGGTTGTCCCGCATATCCTGGTTTTCCTTGACGGCCTTGAGGGTATTGGGTGTGCCCTTGTAGCCGTATTTGCGGATCAGCTTGTCGATCTGGGGGTCTTCGCCGAATTCCCGGAGGCC
>DCIO01000056.1:0-2289 GCA_002315885.1 Lentisphaeria bacterium UBA1724 | reverse complement strand
GTGCCGGAGTAGAAGCCCCGCATGACCATCTTGCCCGTGGAGTCATCGCGTGCCATGACGGTCTGCAGATAGACGATGGGCAGTTCGGAGAGATAGGTATCCACGCCGTAATTGAAGAGGCGTCGGACAGGTGTGTCTGCGCGGCCCATGATTTGCTCCATGCCGCATGCCGCGCCCAGGAAATGGGATTTGTTGATCATATCGGGGCCGCCCACGCCAACCATGATATTCTTGGTGTAGTTGGCCATGCCCACGACTTCGTGGGGGACGATCTGGCCGATGGAGAGAATCAGGTCATAGTTGTCCCAGAGGATATTGTCTGCCTGGACCTGGACTTCGTAATCCACCTTGCCATTGGAGAGTTCCGAAATCATCTCGGAGGAGACTTTGCCCAGGGTACGGACGCCATTGCGCCAGTCGTGGACCTTGAATGCGCTCTTGGGAATGCCGGTGCCGAACATCATTTCCAGCTGCGCATCGGTCATGGCCTTGTGGGTGCCCAGGGCGGGCATGATGTCGATATGGCACTCAGCGCTGTAGTCTTCCCAGATCATCGCCGTGATGGCGCCCGCGTAGGAATTCAGGCGGGTGTGGTCGGGGGGAAGCAGGAGCATCCGCTTCGGGGTCTTGCCCGTGGCGGCGATGGTCTCGTGCACTAGTTTCCGTAGCTGTTCATCGGTGATGACGAGATTTTCGCCACCCAGGCTGGTATAAAGCGCCATGAATAATTCTCCTTCAATTCCTACTAGAATCCCGAAGCTTTCGCTCCGGGCACACGACTTTCCCCGACGCTCTCGCTCCGGGCATAAGAAATAGCGACGGCAGGGATGCCGTCGCTATTTCTGTTCGACGGCAAGACGCCGTCGGTGCATACTACTTATGCGTTGTAGGTGCCTGCGACGGTGTGTCCGCAGTCCTCGGTCCACTCGGTGTGGAAGAATTCGCCGCGAGGCTTGTCCACGCGCTCGTAGGTATGTGCGCCGAAGTAGTCGCGCTGTGCCTGGAGCAGGTTAGCGGGCAGGCAAGCGGAGCGATAGCCATCGTAGTAGGCCAGAGCGCTGGAGAAGGCGGGGACGGGCACGCCGGTGAGGACGGCCTGGGAGACCACCTTGCGCCATGCGGAGGCGCAGTCTGCCACAGCCTTGTTGAAGAAGTCGTCCATCAGCAGGTTTGCCAATTCGGGGTTCTTCTCGAATGCGTCGTGGATCTTTTCCAGGAAGGTAGCGCGGATGATGCAACCGCCGCGCCAGAGCAGCGCGATTTCGCCGTAGTGGAGATCCCAGTTGTATTCCTTGGCGGCGAGGCGCAGCATCTGGAAGCCCTGTGCGTAGGAGCAGATCTTGGAGGCGTAGAGTGCCTGGCGGACTGCCTGGATGAATTCCTTCTTGTCACCGGCGAAGGGTGTGGTGCCATTGGCGGCGATGACCTTGGAGGCGGCCACGCGCTCTTCCTTGATGGCGGAGAGGCAGCGCGCGAAGACGGCTTCGGCGACGGTGGGAGCGGGTGCGCCCAAATCCAGTGCGCCCTGGCTGGTCCACTTGCCAGTGCCCTTCTGGCCGGCCACATCCAGGATGATTTCGGGGACGGCCTTGCCAGTCTCGGGGTCCTTCTTGGCGAAGATTTGGCTGGTGATTTCGATGAGGTAGCTATTCAGCTCGCCTTGGTTCCATTCGGTGAAGACTTCGTGGAGTTCCTCGGCGTTGAGGCCCAGGATGTTCTTCAGCAGCCAGTAGGCCTCGCAGATCATCTGCATATCGCCGTACTCGATGCCGTTGTGGACCATCTTGACATAGTGGCCGGCGCCATTGTCGCCGACCCACTGGCAGCAGGGGAAGCCACCCACGACCTTCGCGGCGATGGCCTGGAAGACGGGCTTGACGAAGGGCCATGCTTCAGGGTTGCCGCCAGGCATGATGGAGGGGCCCTTCAGGGCGCCTTCCTCACCGCCGGAGACGCCGGAACCGATGAAGCGGATGCCCTTGGCGGCCAGGTCGTTGGTGCGGCGGATGGTATCCTGGTAGAAGCTGTTGCCGCCATCGATGATGATGTCGCCTTCCTCCAGAACGGGCAGGAGCTGCTCGATCATGGCGTCCACGGCGGAACCGGCTTTGATCATCATCATGATGCGGCGGGGGCGCTCCAGGTTGGCGGCCAGCTCTTCCAGGGAGTGGCATGCGATGAAATTCTTGCCTGCGCCACGGCCATTCACAAAGGCATCCACTTTGGCGACGGTGCGGTTGTAGACTGCCACGGTGAAGCCGTTGCGCTCCATGTTCAGGACCAGGTTTT
>DCIO01000098.1:41793-62267 GCA_002315885.1 Lentisphaeria bacterium UBA1724 | reverse complement strand
AAATTATGGGACGGCTGTGATTTTTTTTTGAATTGAGCATTGAGAATTGTGAATTGAGCATTGTGTTTAGCCGCCCAGTTTATCGATCATCTTGACCATCGGCGCGAACAATGCGATAACGATGGTACCGATGACGACAGCCAGGAACATAATCATCAGAGGTTCGATCAGTGAGGTCAGTGCTTCGACGGCTCGGTCGACTTCTTCCTCGTAGACGTTAGCGACTCGGTCAAGCATGTCAGGGAGAGCACCGGTCTCTTCACCGACTTCGATCATGGAGCAGAGCATCAGGGGGAAGATGCCCGACTTCATCAGTGGCTTGGTCATGCCTTCACCTTCCTTGACGGCGTCATGGACAGTATCGATGGCACGTGCGAAGATTTCGTTACCCGCGGTATCGCGGACAATCATTAGTGCGGAGAGGATGGCCACACCGGAGCCCATCAGAGTACCCAGGGTACGGGAGAATCGTGCGCAGATGTTCTTGACGACCAGTCCACTTATCTTGGGTATCTTGATACACATCAAGTCCCATAGGAATGTGCCGATTTTCGTTTTCAGGAAGAGCTTGAAGACCACCACAATACCCACACCGCAGAGGAAGACCGTCAGGAAGTGGTCCTTCAATGCGTAGGAGCAGTTGATGACGAACTGGGTAATGCCAGGGAGGGTCTCGCCAGGGAGCATTTCCTCGAACATGGCACCGAATTTCGGGATGATGAAAATCATCAGACCCGCGGTGATACCCATTGCCATGACCAGGACGGAAATAGGATAGACCATGGCGGACTTGACTTTACCCGCGATGCGCTGGGCTTTTTCCATGAATTCCGCCAGACGGTTCAAGACCACTTCCATGGCACCAGATGCCTCACCGGCACGGACCATGGAGACGTAGAGCTTGTCGAAAGACTTCGGGTGAATTGCCAGGGCTTCGGAGAAGGTGGAACCGCCTTCCACCGAGTCCGCCAGGCTGCACATCACTTTGTACATGGCGGGCTGGACACCCTTTGCCTGGCGCTGGAGGGTACGCAACGCACGTACCAGGGGCAGACCTGCTTCCAGAAGGGTGGAGAGCTGACGGGTGGCGGTACAGAGTTGCTTCTTGGGCAACTTCGGCATACCGAAGAGAGAGCCAGCGCCCGCACCCGCACCCGTGGATTTTTGACCGCCGCCGATGGTGGTCAGGCTGGTCAGAGAGAGCGCCTGGTTCTTTAATTGGATAGTCGCGGCTTGCTCGTCATCGGCCTCGATGATGCCTTTCCGCAACTTACCATCGGCATCGTATGCAGTGTATTGAAATTTTGCCATTCGGTTTTGCCTCCAGGGCTAACGACTACTATTTACTTCTTTGCGCCACCCATGGCATCCTTGCTTGCGGCCAGCTGGTCGTGGATCTTCTGGACGACACCTTCGGCGTCACGGCACTTGGTAATCAAGTCACCGTAGGAAATCTTGCCCTGGTTGTAGAGCTGGATCAAGTGCGCATCCAGGGTGTTCATGCCGTATTTTGCACCCGTCTGGATATCCGAGGTGATACGGAAGGTCTTGCCATCACGAATCAGCGCCTGGATGGATGGGGTGGAGATCATGATTTCGAAGGCGGCGATACGGCCCTTCTTGTCGATGCGCTTCAGCAACAGCTGGGAGATGACGCAGATGAGGGTGGAGGCCAGCTGGGTACGGACCTGCGCCTGCTGGTTGGTGGGGAAGGAGTCCACGATACGGTCGACGGTTTCGGCGGCACCCGTGGTATGCAGGGTTCCGAAAACCAAGTGACCGGTTTCAGCCGCGGTGATGGCGGCGGAGATGGTCTCGTTGTCTCGCATTTCTCCGACGAGGATGACATCGGGGTCCTGACGCAGAGCGCGTCGGATGGCGTCCGCGAATGTGGGGACGTCGTTGTGGACTTCGCGCTGGGTTACCACGCATTTGAGGCTGGAGTGGTAGAATTCGATGGGGTCCTCAATGGTGATGATGTGGTCGTGGCGCTCGTGGTTGATGACGTCAATCATGGACGCCAGTGTGGTGGACTTACCGGAACCAGTAGGGCCTGTGACCAGGACGAGGCCACGGGGTCGGAAGAGGATGTCCTTACAGGCCATGGGCAGACCGATTTGCTCCAGGGTCAGAAGGTCATTGGAGATGGTACGTAGAACCATGGCGATGCAACCACGGGCGCGGAATGCGGAAACACGGAAACGCGCCTTGTCGCCGAAAGCGAAACCGAAGTCCACAGAGCCATCCTGCTGGAGTTTCTGCTGATTGGACTCAGAGGTAATCTGCTTCATCAGGTATTCGGTGTCCTCGGGTTCCATGGGAGGGACATCCAGGGGGACCAACTCGCCGTGAAGACGCAGGGTGGGCGGGCAGTGGCAGGGGAGGTGAAGGTCACTAGCGCCTTCTTCCAGCACCAGATCCAGCAGATCTGCCATTTCGAGTTTTGCCATAGTGTATTACTCCTTTTGAAATGAAGATGACGTATTGTTTATGCGAAAGTGAACTGTATGACTTCGCGGGCGCTGGTGACGCCGTTGAAGACGTGCATCAGGCCGTCCTGACGCAGTGTGGTCATGCCCTGTGCCATTGCCTGGGCCTTGATTTCCTGGGTGGGGCAGCGGCGGTTGATCATGGACTGGATTTCGGGGGAGGACTTCAGCAGTTCGAAGATACCCACGCGCTTCTTGAAACCAGAGCCATTGCAGAAGTCGCAGCCCTGTCCTTGGTAGAACTTTCGTCCGGCGAGTTGTTCGCGGGTGATGCCGAATGCCTCCAGTTCTTCATCGTTGGGATCGTAGGGCTGTTTGCAGTTGGGGCAGCAACGGCGGATCAGTCGCTGTGCCAGGACGCCGATGACGGTGGAGCTGATCAAGAAGGGCTCGATGCCCATATCAATCAGACGGGTGACCGCACCAGCGGAGTCGTTGGTATGCAGGGTGGAGAGCACCAAGTGTCCAGTCAAAGCAGCCTGGACGGCGATATCGGCGGTCTCCTTATCGCGGATTTCACCGACCATGATTCGGTCGGGGTCCTGACGGAGGAAGGCACGCAGTGCATTTGCGAAGGTCATGCCCACGGCTTCGTGGACAGGCACCTGCATGATGCCCTCGATATCGTATTCCACAGGGTCTTCCACGGTCAGGAGCTTGTCTTCTACCGTATTGAGTTCCTTGATGCCGGAGTAGAGAGTAGTGGTCTTTCCGGAACCAGTAGGACCCGTGACCAGGAAAATGCCGTTGGGGCGGGCAATCAGGTGACGGATGTCAGAGACGGTCTCTTTGGACATGCCTAGGGCATCCAAATCCAGGTTGACCACCGAGCGGTCCAGAATACGAAGCACCACGGATTCACCGTAGCGGGTCGGGAGGGTAGAAACACGAATATCGATGGGATTGCGGTTGATGCGCAATTCGATACGACCATCCTGAGGAATACGGCGCTCAGAGATGTTCATGTTGCTCATGACCTTGATACGGCTGATGACGGGAATCGCCAGGTGCTTGGGCGGGGGCGTCATTTCGTAGAGGTCACCATCGATACGGTAGCGAATACGGAATTCATCTGCGAAAGGTTCGAAGTGAATATCGGAGGCCTTGTCTCGAATGGCCTGCTGCAGAATGACATTCACGAACTTGACGATGGGCGTGTCGTTGGCGGCAGCCAACAATTCGGCGTCCGTGGCCTTGGAGAGGTCCTTGCCTTGGCCGACTTTGTGCTCTTCCACCAGTTCGTTGATGACGTCGGTCACATTGTCGCCACTTTCGGGATAGAACGCCTCCATGGCTTCGATGATGTCGCGGGGACGCGCAACCACGATACGGCATTCCTTGTCCACCACGAAGTGGAGTTCATCGATGACCTTGGTATCGAAGGGCTTGTCCGTGGCCAGCGTCAGCGTGAAATCGTCTTCCATGATTGGGACGATGCTGTAGGTTCTGGCGGTATCCCCCGTGATGGCTTTGGACACATTCTTGTCAATGGCGCTGACATGCAGTTCCACGAACTGCGTGTTGAGTTCCTCTGCCACCATCTGGAGGAGCTGGTCCTCTTCGATAATCTGGTAGTTGTAGAGGACTTCCTCAAAATCCTGTCCGGTATTCCGGCTTTCCTCCAAGACTTCTTCCAGCTGGTCGTCAGTCGCCAGTTTGCGCTTCTTCAGCATCTGCCAAATCATGCTGACTTCCGGAGAGATTTCAATCGATTCGTCGTACATAATTTTTAAGAAGGTGGTGTTAATCGCTGACGGTCAGACGGAGGACTTCGGCAATGGAAGTGACGCCCTGTGAGGCCTTCCGGATGCCGTCATAGCGCAGATCGCGCATGCCCAGTTCCACGGCGCGGCGCTTGATGACGCCGGAGTCCGCGCGCTGGTAGATTAGATTTTCGATGGAGGCATCCAGCATGAAGATTTCATAGATACCCATACGTCCGCGGTAGCCCTTGTTGCAATCTGCGCAGCCCACGGGTTCCATGAAGGTGCTCTTCTTGACATACTCTTCGTCAATGCCCAGGCCTTCCATTTCGTTGGGGGTGACGACGTGTTCCGTCTTGCAGTTTTTGCAGAGTCGTCGCACCAGTCGCTGTGCCATGACGGCTCGGAGAGAGGATGCCACCAGGAAGGGCTTGATGCCCATATCGATGAGTCGGGGCACTGCGGAAGGCGCGTCGTTGGTGTGCAGGGTACTGAAGACCAAGTGTCCAGTCAATGCGGCGTTGATGGCGATGTTGCCAGTTTCCGCATCACGGATTTCACCGACCATGATGATATTGGGTGCCTGACGGAGCATGGCTCGCAGTGCGCTGCCGAAGGTAAGTCCCACGTCAGTATTGACCTGCACCTGGTTGATACCGCTAAGTTCGTATTCCACAGGGTCTTCTGCGGTGATGATTTTCTTGGTGGGCTGGTTGAGCTCGTGCAGGAAGGAGTAAAGGGAGGTGGTCTTTCCGGAACCGGTAGGACCAGTGACCAGGAAAATGCCGTCAGGCAGATTCAGGATTCGGTAGATGAGCTTGACGTCGTCGTCCATGAAACCTAGTTCGGAAATACCCAACATAACACCGCTCTTATCCAAGATACGCATGACGATGGATTCGCCGAAGGTGCAGGGGATGTCAGATACACGCAAGTCCAGTTCTCGGCCCATTGCGGTGATGCGGATACGACCATCCTGAGGGATACGGTGTTCGGAGAGGTCCATGCCGCTCATCAGCTTCAGACGGCTGATGATCTTGTTCTGCAGATATTTGGGCGGGGCTTCGATTTCGTTCAGCACACCGTCAATGCGGTAACGCACACGGAAGCGCTTTTCCATGGGTTCCAGGTGAATATCGGATGCGCGGGAGCGGAATGCCTCGATGATGAGCAGTGAGACGTATCGGATGATGGGCGCGGATTCTTCGTCAGCATCGCCAACACCGCTATCCGTGGTGGAGTCGGTGGTGGCGGAGACGGTGACATCGGTGGTGGTTTCGGTCATTTCCGTCAGGATGTCACCGGCGTCATTACGCTTGTAGTAGAAATCCAGTGAGTGCAGCAGCTGCTTTTCGGTGGCGATGACGTAGATGACGTCCATCTTCGTCAGGTGTCGCACGGCGTCCTGCGCGTCAATGTCGGCGGGGTCCGCAGTGGCGACGATGAGGGATTCGCCATTGTAGTCCACGGGGACGATGCGGTATCGCATGGCGATCTGCGCAGGAATCATCTGGATGATGTGTTCGGGGATACGCTCCTTCCGGGCATCGAAATCGAAGGTATCCATGCCGTACTCTTCTGAAAGCATCTTCAGGACGGCCGAATCTTCGATGGCTTTGATGGCATAGAGTCCCGCCAGGATGTTGTCAACACTCTCGTCGGCGACTCGCTTTTTTGCCTCCTCGACTTGGGCGTTATTCACAAGGCCCTTGGAGAGTAGCAAATCAACAATGAAATCTTCTTGACCAATCACGTTTCGTTCTCCGAAAAGGGAAAAGCAGTGGGAAAAAGGGAAATAGACGCCATCAAAATATGGCTAGACATTAGGCTAATATAGTCCCTAATTTGATTAAACCCCACTTTCCCATAATAAAATTTTGCCTTCGTTAGGGAAAAAATGAAAAACTTTTTTTCGTTGTGGGGAAAATTATGACTTTGGGTCTTTCGTGGTATTTTCGTTCGGGGCGAAAAAAGATGGGCTAATCTATGTGTCATGACGCGTCGTCTCGAACAACTTTTTATTCTTTCGCCCGCATTTTGTGTCTTTGTTGCGCTGTTTTTGGGGGCATTGGGCTGGTGCCGTGGATGGCCATGTGTTGTGGCGCTTTCCCTTTCCTGTGGAGTGGCTTGTCTCCTTGCCGTGAAGAATTGGCGTCTTGGTTTTTTTTTCGGGATGCTGATTTTGGGGGGATGGCTTCGTTGTCAGGCGACGGTGGTATGGTTCCAGCCGAGTTATTTGCGTGCACTGCCCAGGGCGGTGGCGGGGGGGCGCATCCGGGTGATGATTACACAGGCGCCTCTGGGGGCGGGAGTGCTTTCCGAGTATGACACTGGCCGTGGTGTTGTGATTGGCGAAATTCTTTCCTTGCAGACCATTCTGGACGATGGCCCCAAGGAAGTGTCGGGGCGCGTGGTCTTGGAGGCGGACAGCCTTCAGGAACACCAGGCGTTGCGGGGATTGGCGGAGGGGACGGAAATCAAGGGAGAGGGTGTGTTTCTGATGCCTCCAGAGTTTGACGACATGGTCAATGGTTTCTATGGGGAGTATCTGCAGGCCCAGGGCATCTGCCATATCCTTCGTTTACGGGAGTGGCATCCTGTGGGGTATCGGGATGTCTGGGATGTGAGGTGTCACCGTTGTCTCCGCCATTGCCGCGAGGCCCTTGGCTTGCGGTTGGTGCAGGGGATTCGGAAGACGGATAATGCCCAGTTGTTGCTGGCGCTGGGGTTGGGCATGGGCGAGTTCATTCCCAAGGAGATTCGTGAACGGCAGGTGTCTTCGGGGACGGTGCATGTCTTTGCCATTTCCGGAATGCACGTGGGCATGGCGGCGCTGGTGATTTCACTGCTGCTACGCTGGTCGGGACTTCCTCTGCGCTGGCAATGGATGCTGACTGGCGTGCTTGATGGAATTTACGTGTTGCTGACTGGGGCGTCGGCATCCGGTGTCCGCGCGTTGGTGATGGCGTTGCTGGTGCTCTATGCGCGCTTTCGCTGGCGACCACCCTCCTGGCTGAATACTCTGGGATTGGCGGGGAGCGCGGGGGTGCTTTGGAATCCCATGAATGTGCTGAATCTGGGATTCGTCTATTCCTACGCCGTTGTGGCAATTCTGCTTTTGACGGGACCAATCTGCAGGGAGATTTCCACGGTGATTGGCGAAAAAGACGCCTGGATACCCCGTGAAATGCGCCATCGTCATCGGACCGCCCTTTGCATTTGGCTTGTCAACGGGATGTTGGTTTCCTTTGTGGCGTGGTTGGGTGGCATTGGCATTTCCATGCGCATCAACCACCGATTGAGTCTGGTGGCGCCGTTGGTGAATCTGCCTTTGGGGGTGATGGTCTATTTGACACTGATGCTCTGCCCACTACGAATATTGCTGGGCGCATTCTGTCCCTGGTTGGATAGCGTCTATGCGTGGGTCTTGGAACACGCCATATCTATGACGAATGCATTGGCGGTTTGCGGCGGCGAGAGCCAATCTTGTCTGCCGATGGCGCAGATAACCTATTGGCAGAGCGTGCTTTTCTATCTGGCGCTATCCTGGGTGCTTCTGTCCGAAGAACCTCGGAAAGATGACAAGCTCCAGTCTAGTGAAGAGGTCTCCTAGCCTCGGCGATATTGTTCGGGCAGGAAACTGTCGAAGCGCTGGTGTTGCCAGGCGCGGTATTCGGCAGTGAGGGGCTTCCTGGAAGGATAGAGCCGTTCGCCGTCAATCAGCGCGATTTCGCCGTCATCGCAAAGGAAGAAGTGCTCGGGTTTGCAGTCTTTTCGCCAATCCAGTTGTGCATCCTGGATTTTATCCAGCGTGGCGCGGGCTTTGGCGAGGGCATCCTGTTTGGCTTCCTCTGATACTGTGGGGTCTTTGACGATGTCGTCAATTGGGCGTCCCTTGACCGCCAATTCAATCATGGCGCCTTTATCGGGTAGCCACCATTTGCAGTGCTGGGTGTGGGCGATAATTTCGGGAACGCGGAAGCCCAGGCGCTTGGCGTTTTGCAGGAGCCTCGTTTCGCGTTCGGTGTTGGTCTCCGGAAGATGGAACCTGAGCAACCTGCGCAAAATTGGCGCGGGGCTGGTATAGAAATCTTTTTTCAGGAAAAAGACCTGCCCGTTGGGAAGTGTGCCCTTCCAGATGGCGGCACGGTTGTGGCTACTGAGGCAGTGGTCATTTTCAAAGGCCAGAACGGCTTCTACAGTATCCAGATGCGCTTCTTGCAACTGCGCTTTCCAAGATGGATCGATGATGAGTTCCATTTGATTTTTGTGCTCCTGCAGAAAATATAATGCTCCATCTCATTCTTCCAGTTCGTGGAGGATATGATAGGGGCTATCTTCTCCACATCTGTCGCATACCCGCAATTCAATGCCGTCAATGCGCTGTCCCGTCAATCGCTGTTGGCAATCCGCTGTGGGACGCAGGCCGCTTTTGGCACAGAGTTCGCAGGAAATGATACCAGGGAGTGCGGCGGGCCAACGGGGAGATTCCTCCTGGTAGAGTGCGGTGAGGACTGCGCCTGCCACGGGTGCGGCGAGGGCGCGGCCTTCCAGGGTGGGGTCGCTGGAGAAATTCTCGCGTCCGAACCAGATGCAGAGGGTGTATTCGGGCGTTACGGCCAGGCACCAGGCATCCCGGTTCCCCTGGGAGGTGCCTGTTTTCCAGGAGATATCCAAGCGGGTCGCATTGGGCAGTGGCAGGGCACGCATCATCTTGAGGAGCATGGCGGTAACGCCAGGCGCCCAGCGCGGGAAGGCATTGCGGTAGAGTCCCGCGTATGCCTGGGCCAGTGCGGTGGGCGTTACGGGGATGCCTCCCGTGGCGACGCGGTATCCTGGAAACGGCGAAATGTCCATTGGTTCCAATATCCCGATTTCTTGCAGAATGCTATGGAAATCTTCTAGGGAAATGGCATCGCACAGGATGTGAACTGCAGGCACATTCAGGGACTGTGCCAAGGCGGTGGTGGCGGTGAGGTCACCGTAATACTTTCCGTCGTAATTCCGCACTTCGTAGTCGTCAATGCGAAGTGGTCCGTCATGGAGGATGCTCTGGGCAGTGATGTAGCCACGCTGGAGGGCCTCCGCATAGATAAAAGGCTTCAGGGTGGAACCTGGATCCCGATGGCGTTCTAGGTCGCCGTTTTTTGCCAGGATTTTCCCCGATGAGGTATCCAGAAGAAGAGCGCATCCCGAGAGGGCAGGGCGGGAATGGAGGGCGTTCGTGATGGCGGTGGATAGAATGCGCTCTTCGCGGGTGCTTTCCTGTGCGAACACCAGGAACCCCCAGAGGAGAAAAAATACCACGAGGGCACTTATGCCCCTCTGTCTGCAAAATGCCTGGATGGACGCACTTTCCTGGGGCATGTCAGGGTTGAATCATTCGCAGGAAGGTCTCTTCGTCAATGACTTCCACGCCCAATTCCTGGGCCTTGGCAGTCTTGGTGGCGCCGGTATTTGCGCCTGCCACGAGATATGTGGTCTTTTTGCTGACGGCGCCTGCGGCAGTTCCACCCAGGGCGCGGATGCGTGCGGAGGCCTCATCTCGTCCCATGGTGGTCAGGGTGCCAGTGAGGACGAAGGTCTTGCCTGCCAGCGGGCCATTTGCGGTTTCTGCGGAACCTGCGTTGTCCCCCAGGGGATTGATGCCGAGTTTGCGCATGCGTTCCAGCCAGCGCTGTCCGATGGGGCCGCGGAAGAAATCCAGTACACTCTGGGCGGTCTTGGGACCCACGGTGGTAGTGACATAGCCACCACGGGCTCCCGACATCTTGATGAGTCCCGCGCGTTTCAGTGGAGGAACCAGTGTATCCAGTCCCACGGGGAGTTTCTCCGCAAAGAGGTCCTGGGCGGGTTGTGCTTCCTTGACACGACTGGGTGCGAGGCCATTCTGGTAGTCCATCAAATCCAGGAACGCCTTGAGGTATTCCGAGTCCGCCACATCGTGGAGGTCCTTGTGGATGCGTCCCAGCTGGAATGCGGTTGCGGCACCTACCTCGGGAATGCCCATGGCTTCCAGCCAGTGTCCCAGGTCCTTGCCCCGGGCGGCATCCAGCGCGGCGAGGACTTTCGCGGCATTCTTGGGGCCGAAGACGCGGGGTTCTTCGGCTGTTCCCAGGTTGAGGGATGCCAGTTCGTCCTGTGTCAAGTCAAAGAGGTCCAGGGGTTCTTTGATGAGCCCCGTATCGCAAAGCGCCTCCGCCACTACGCCACCCACGGACTCGATGTCCAACGCATTTCGTGCAGTGAAATACTCCACTCGTCGGACATTCTGGGCGGGGCACTGGAGATTTTCGCAACGCCAGGCCGCGAATTGGGGATCCCGGTGGATGGGACCGCCGCAGGAAGGACAGACGCCCTTCAAGGCACCTGGCAAATCGTAGGGCACCGCCTCCTCGGGGCGCTTTTCCAGCAGGACTTTCACTACCGCGGGAATGACCTCGCCGGCCTTTTCAATCAACACCGTGTCGCCGATGCGGATGTCCTTTCGTGCGATTTCGTCCTCGTTGTGGAGGGTTGCCCGGGAGATGGTGGAGCCCGAGAGGAAGACGGGTGTCAATTCGGCGACGGGTGCCAGGACCCCCGTGCGCCCCACTTGGATGGTGATGGCGTTAAGCTTGGTGGCGGCTCGCTCGGGTTCGTATTTGAAGGCCTTTGCCCAGCAGGGCGCCTTGGCGGTCATACCCAGGATTTCACGCTGGCGGAATTCATCCACTTTGATGACCGCGCCATCGGTATCGTATGGCATATCTTTGCGCAGGGCATCCAATTCCGCAATGGCGTCCTTGATACCCTGGAAATCATGGACGACTTTGGACCATTTCTGGATTTTCAGTCCAAAGCGCTGGAAGGTCTCGAAGAGTTCCCGTTGGGAGCGGATTTCCACGCCGTCAATGAGTCCCTGGGTGTAGAAAAGAATGTCCAGGGGACGGGTGGCGACTTCGTTGGAATCCAGTAATTTGACGGACCCCGCGGTGGCATTTCGTGCATTGGCGAAGGGTTCTTCTCCCTGGGCCAGACGATGTGCATTCAGTTTGGCAAAACCCGCTCGGGGAAGATAGCATTCCCCACGTGCCTCGAAAAACGCAGGCGGGTTGTCGCAACGCAGGCGAAGGGGCACCGATGGGATGGTCTTGATATTCGCTGTGACGTCGTCTCCCTGCTTGCCGTTGCCGCGGGTGACCGCCTGGGTCAGCACGCCATTTTCGTAGCGCACCGCAATGGAGATGCCATCGATTTTGGGCTCCACTACGTAGGTGGGCGTCTCCCCATGCAGACCCCGCAGGACGCTCTCGTGGAAACGCGCCAAGTCATCGGCGTTGTAGGTGTTTTCCAGGGAGAGCATGGGGACGGTGTGTTCCACGGTCTCGAAGCCCTCCGCCACGCCGCCATGCATGCGCTGGGTAGGGGAGTCTGGGGTGACTACCTCGGGATGGGCGGCTTCCAGGTCTAACAGCGCGTGATAGAGCTTGTCGTAGTCCTGGTCGGAAATCTCCGGGGTTGCGTCAATGTAGTAGAGGTGGTCGTGATGACGAATCTGCCGACGCAACTCTTCTGCTTCCTGGAAATAGTCGTTCATGTCTGTGGGTGTTAAGGGATGAAATGGAGATTATTTCCCGATGCAGAAACGGTGGAAGATCGTGTCCAGCACATCGGGGTCCACCGAGCGCCCTGTGACTGCGCCCAGGGCGGAAATTGCCTGCCGCACGGGGACTGCGGCCAATTCCCAGGATTGGGCTCGGATGAGCATCTGGCATTCCGAAAGCGCCGTGCCCGCCTGGTCCAAAAGGATGCCATGGCGTGCGCTGACGGCGATGCCACCGCCAATGCCGCCGGTCTTGCCGAGAATCGCCTTCTCCAGCGCTTCCTCCAGTTGGGGAATTCCCGCGCCCGTGGTGGCGGAAATCCCCAGCATTCCTGCGGGAGGCGTGGCTAAATCGCATTTGTTCGCGGCCTGGACCAACTCGCCTCGGCGGGGCCAATCCGGCCAGGGGGAATCGTCGGGTCGCGTGGCATCCGTCAGCCAGAGGACCACGTCGGCGTCTTTGGCGGCGTCTTTGGCGCGTTGGATGCCCGTCTGTTCCACCAGATCCGTGGCATCGTGGGCTCCCGCGGTGTCCACCAGATGGACAGGAATTCCGCGAATGGAGAGCTCGGCCTCCACGGTATCCCGGGTGGTGCCGGGAATGGGTGAGACGATGGCGCGGTCCCGACCCAGCAATCGATTGAGCAGGCTGGATTTGCCCACGTTTGGGGCGCCTGCGATGACGAGACTCACCCCGTCCCGTAGCACTTCCCCTTCCTTGCGTGTGGCGGCCAATTCCACAATGGCGTCATGGCACTTGGCCAGACGAGCCGCCAGTTCTTCCAGGGGCATCCAATCCAGTTCCTCCTCGGGAAAATCCAGGTGTGATTCGATTTCGGAAAGCAGGAAGGAGAGTTCGTCATAGAAGCCGTTGATGGCATTTCCCAGTGCTCCCGAGAGCTGCTTGTTGGCCAGGGCGACTGCGCTGCGGGATTCCGCAGAGACCAGCTCGCTGACGGCCTCTGCCTGGGTTAAGTCCATCTTGCCATTCAGGAAAGCCCGTCGGGTGAATTCGCCTGCATCGGCATGGCGTGCGCCTGCGGACATGACCGCCTCCAGGGCCAGCTTGGCGGAAAGCGCACCACCATGGAGCTGCAGTTCCACCACGTCCTCCCCCGTATAGCTGTTGGGGCCAGGCATATATACCGCCAGGCATGACGCGTCAATGACGGTGCCCTGCAAATCCGAGAGCACCCCCAACTGGAGTTTCCGCGGATCGGACTTGGATAAGAGTTTCCTGCCGTGCCAGAGGCAGTTGGCGATGGCGCGGGACTTGGGGCCGGAAAGACGCAACACCGCCACGGCGCCGCCCAGGGCGGTGGCTAGTGCACAAATGGTATCTTCTGTGAAATTTGGCATAATGGGAATATAATTTCATGTCAAATTTTATCAATGCCTCGGCGCATTTTTCGCGCGCGCGAAAGACCCAAAAAGGCGTGTGCGCGTACTGCCAGGCAAGGGCTATATTATGCATTTGTTCGCAAAAGTCTTTTTCATTCCCTCCAGGAAAGTCTAAAGGAGGGGCATAACACATCAAGGAGAATTGTTTTGAGTTCCAGTTTATTCAGTCGAATTTGGCGTGGGATAGCCACGATTTTTGGTGGCAAAACCGAAGAGAAATCCGCGCCTGCCACGCAAGCGAAGAAATCCGTGCCTGTATCCCGTGGCGAGGAGGGGAAATCCGCTCAGCGTCGTCGTCCTCCCCGTTCCAAGAAATCCTCTTCGCCCGCAGTGAGACAGGCTCCTGCTCCTGCGGTGGAGTCGGAGAATGAGCCCGAGTCTCGGATTGGCGAAGAGCGCGCTCACGCCATTCTGGACAAGAAGAAATTGGGCGAATGGGAGGTCCCTGCGGTGGAAACTCCCGAAGAGGGCGCGGTCTATTTCCAGAATTTCCCCCTGGCGAAAGAGATTTTGAAAGCCGCGTTGGTGGATATGGGCTTCAAGAAATGCACGCCGATTCAGGGGTTGGCGTTGCCGGTATGCATTACGGGCGCGGACATGGCGGGCAAGGCCCAGACGGGCACGGGCAAGACCGCGGTCTTCCTGATGTCCATGCTGGACCAATTCGTCCGCAATGGCGGCGGTCGTCGTCTCAACCAGCCCTTTGCGCTGGTGCTGGCGCCTACCCGCGAATTGGCCATCCAGATTGCGAAAGACGCGGATAACTTGAGTGTCTATACCTCTCTGCGCACCGTGGCGGTTTTTGGCGGCATGGACTACGAACGCCAGCGCAGACTCCTCCAGGCGGGTTGCGATTTGATTGTGGCCACGCCTGGTCGCCTGATTGACTTCCTGCAGAAGCGCGTCATCGACACCAGCATGCTGAAAGTCCTGATCATTGACGAGGCGGACCGTATGCTGGACATGGGGTTCATTCCCGATGTGAAGCGCATCATCGCCTATCTGCCTCCCAAGGAACAGCGCCAGACCATGCTTTTCAGTGCCACACTCTCCCAGGATATCATGAACCTGGCAAGTCGTTGGATGCGCCCCGACCCTGCGGTGCTGGAAGTGGAGCCCGAGCATGTGGTGGCGACGGGTGTCAACGAGACGGTCTATGCCTGTTCCACCCACGAGAAACTCTCCATCATTCTGTGGATTCTCCAGCACGAGGATGTGCATCGGGCGCTGATTTTCCGCAACCGCCGCCGCGATGTGGAGGAACTCCACTACCAACTCCGGAAATACGGCATTCCCAGCGAGATGCTCTCTGGTGATGTCAGCCAGAATCGCCGTCTGAATATCCTGGAGGATTTCCGTAGCGGCAAGACCAAGGTGGTGGTGGCGACAGATGTGGCGGGACGCGGCATCCAGGTGGATGACATCACGCACGTCTTCAACTACGATCTGCCCTACGAGGCCGAGGACTACGTCCACCGTGTAGGGCGTACCGCCCGCGCGGGTCACCAGGGCCGCGCGGTCTCCTTTGCGGATGAGGACAACGCCTTCGTGATGCCCGAAATCGAGAAATACATCGGTCGGGCTCTGCCCACGGAACAGCCTCCCGAAGAGATGCTGGTCCCGCCGACGCCCGTGGCAAATCCCAAATTGCCGAAGATTGAGCGGGAGGAGGGCGGTAGCAACCATGGCGGTAGCTCCCACCGTAGTAGCGGCGGTTTCTCCCATGGCGGTCCCCGAGGTGGTTTCGGCGGAGGTCATGGCGGGTCACGTGGTGGTTTCCATGGTCGGTCTGGCTCGGGCTTCCATCGAACTGGCGCCGGCGCGAGGTGATGGCTACGGAATCCCAGGAAATTCAGATGCGTCTAGGGGACCAGGAGGCTCCCCGGGATGCGGTATTGCCCGTGGTGGTGGTGTTGGATGTGCTCCGCAGTGCTTACAACACGGGGAATATCTTCCGTTTGGCGGATGCGGTGAACGCCGAGGCGATCTACGCCTGCGGATATACCCCGTGTCCCCCTCACGAAAAGCTGGCGAAGACCGCACGGGGTTGTGACGAGACAGTCCCCTGCAAGCACTTCGACCATACGGAGGACGCCCTTGCGGAACTCAAGTCCCGCGGCTACACCATCTACGCCATCGATACCGTGGTGGGCGCCCAATGCTACTGGGATGCCCAATTGAAATTTCCTGCCGCGTTCATTCTCGGCAATGAGGCTCTGGGGATTTCCTCCCAGGCACTGGCCCTTAGCGACGGCTACATCCAACTTCCCGCCTGCGGTCGAAAGAACTCCATCAATGTAGGGAACTGCGCAGGCGTGGTGCTTTTCGAGGCGTTGAGGCAATTCCGTCTCGGTGCCCGATAGCCGGGGTTTATTTTGAGAGAAGAAAAAATGAATGCTCTGATTGTTTTTTTCTTTGTCCTAATCGTCAAGATTGCGTTGCGTCTCCGCTATCGCATTCGTGTGACTGGCCTGGATGAGGTCATCAAGCGTTACGGCACCCAGGGCGTGCTTTTCCTGCCCAACCACCCTGGCCTTATCGACCCCGTCATTCTAGCCAGTGTCATCTGGGGAAAATACCACCCACGTGCATTGGTGACGGAGAAGCAGGTCAAGACTTCGATTCTGAAGGACATCGGCTGGCGCATCCGCATTCTCTCTTTGCCGGATTTGAGTGTGGCGGGCGCCGCGGCTCACGATGCCGTGGTGGCGCAAATCAACGCCTGCGTGGATGCCCTGAAGCAGGGCGACAATCTGCTCTTCTATCCTGCGGGGCATATCTACCATTCGAAGATGGAAACGCTCCATGGCAATGGCGGTGCCGCGCATATCCTGCAGGAAATCCCGGATTGCAAGGTGGTGCTGGTGCGTACAACGGGCCTCTGGGGCAGTGAGTTCGGTCGGGCGAAGGGCTATCAGGAATCCTTCGGCGCCTGCCTGAAAAAACATATCAAGCATGTCTTCTTGGGTGGAATCTTCTTCATGCCCCGAAGAAATGTCTCCATCGAATTTGTCACACGCCCCGAGGATTTGCCTAGCGGTCAAGACAAGGACTTGCTGAACCGCTATCTGGAGAATTTCTACAACAAGGCCATGCGTCCCAATACGTATGTCCCCTATACCTGGTTCGAGAACGGCACGACCCGCGTCCTGCCAGAACCCGATGCCTGCAATGCGGTGGAGGATACCTCCCGTGTGCCTATGGAAATCCGCACGAAAGTCCGTGAGAAAATCCAGGAATTGACGGGCAAGAAGGTGATTCATGACACGGATACTCTGGGCACCGAACTGGGGTTGGATTCTCTGATTGTGGTGGAGTTGCAGACTTGGCTGACCAACGAATTCGGTCACGAAGTCCCCAGTCCCGACAAGCTCCGCACGGTGGCGAGTCTCATGATGGCCGCTGTTGGCGAAACCGTCGCAGTGGAACCCCTGAAGCCCGTTCCCGCCAATTGGTTCTACGAGTCGGATGAGCCGACTGTCATCACTCCTGCCCGGAGTGTCCCCGAGGCGTTCCTGAAGAATGCCAAGGCCCATCCGAGCCGTCCTGTCTGGGCGGACCAGACCACGGGTGTCTTTACCAACCGGAAGATGGTCCTGGCGGTTCTGGCGTTGGTGCCGCAGCTGGAGAAGATTCCTGGGGAAAGAATGGGCATTCTGATGCCTGCGACTGTGGCGGCGAATCTGATGTATCTGGCGGTGCAATTCGCGGGGAAGACTCCCGTGATGATCAACTGGACCGTGGGCAATCGGAATATGCGCCACTGTGTTGAAGCGGTGGGCGTGCAGAAGATTCTGACTGCTCAGGCGTTGATTGACCGTCTGAAAGGCAGTGGCGTGGATTTCACAGGATTGGATGACGCCTTCGTGATGGTGGAGGATATCAAAAAACAGATTGGCTTGGGAGCGAAGCTCTGGGCGGCATTCCAGGCGAGCTTCTGCTGGCATAAGCTCTGGTCGGCGAAGATTCCCGATACCGCGGTGATCCTCTTTACCTCGGGTTCAGAGACTCTCCCCAAGGCGGTGCCACTGACACAGAAGAATTTGCTGACGGATGTGAAATACGCCCAGGACAACATGGGGCTTACACTGAATAGCTGCCTGTTGGGCATCCTGCCGCCTTTCCATTCCTTTGGAACGCTCCTGAGCATCGTCTATCCCTGCGCATCCAATATCCGCGTGGTCTATCATCCCAATCCTACTGAGGGATCTATGCTGGCGCGGCTGACATCGGCATACAAGGTTTCCTTCTTCTGCGGAACCCCGACTTTCGTGGGCAATATCCTCCGGAATGGCACGAAAGAGCAGCTGGAGACTCTGCGTATTTGCGTTACGGGCGCCGAAAAATGCACCCAGACTGTGCTGGATTTGCTGCATGACCGTGCTCCCAAGGCGGCTCTCTACGAGGGCTATGGCATTACCGAGTGCGGGCCCGTGGTTTCTCTGAATCGCCCTAGTATGATTCGCGAGGGGACTATCGGCACACTCTTGCCATGCACCCAGGGAATGGTGATGGATGAGGCATGCGAGAAGGTCCTGCCACCCGATACCACGGGCATGCTGGTGGTCACGGGCGAGACGGTCTTCGGTGGTTATCTGGGATACGAAGGCCCTCAGCCATTCATCGAATACGATGGCAAACACTGGTACAAGACTGGCGATTTGGTCCAGCTGGACAAGGATGGCTTCATTACCTTCAAGGGGCGCCTGAAGCGCTTCGTGAAAATCGGCGGCGAGATGATTTCTCTGCCAGCGCTGGAAGAATGCCTGCAACGACATTATCCGAATCCCGATGTGAAGGGCCCCGCATTGGCAGTGGAGGCATACGGTCCCGACGACGCCCCCGTCATCGTCCTGATGACGACCACGCCTGTGACGCGAGAAGAAGCCAACGCAACCTTGCGCGGGGATGGCTTCTCGCCCATCCAGTCCATCAAGGAAGTCCGTGTCTGGCCCGAAATTCCTCTGCTGGGCACGGGCAAGACCGACTATCGCGGCATCAAAGCACGCCTGGCGGAACGCCCCGCGGTGACTGACGGAGGAATCTAGACCATGCTCATCAAAGTCATTCTCATTGGCGGACTCGTCATCCTGACTCTGGTCTGCTTGCTGGCCCTGAAAAGTCGCCTGGGAACCAGGCTCTTCGTGGCGGCACAGTTGCTGGTGGGAATCCTGCTGGTGCTCTTCCCCGATTTCACCAACACCGTGGCCGCTAAGGTGGGGGTAGGTCGAGGGACTGACTTGCTCTTCTACCTGGTGGTGCTGGCACTCTACGCGGGCGCCATCATCATCCTGGCAAAATTCCGCCGACTGGAACGGCAAATCACCGAACTGACTCGGCAAATCGCCTTGAAAAATGGCGATGTGATGAAAGAAAACCAGGAGTAGTTCCCAGATTTCATGACTTTGGAACTCGTTACAATTTGCTGGAATGCGGCGGCGACGCTGTCTCGGACGCTGGATAGCGTCCTGGCACAGCGGGTCCTCCCGCAGCGCTACCGCATTGTGGATGGCGGTTCCACCGACGGCACACTGGAAATCCTGGAACGCTACCGTCCGCGTTTTGAGTTCGCGGGGGTGGCATTTTCCGTGGAGTCCCAGGAGCGCGTTCCTGGCGCGGCGGGCATTCCCAGCGCCTGGAACCAGGCGTTGAAGAATCTCCAGTGCGACATCGTGGGGTTGCTGAATGCCGATGACTGGTACGAGCCCACGGCATTGCAGACCATTGTGGAGGCATTTCAGGCAGAGGAGTCGTTGGATGCGGTTTCCGTGGCTGTCCAGATGCATCACGATGACCCCTCGAAAGAGTGGCTTTTTGTGCCCCAGTCCCTCTCCCGTCTTCCCTGGAAGATGCCGATACCCCATCCAGGCACATTCTTTCGACGTCGTGTCTATGAGAAATTGGGCCTCTATGATACGCGTTATCGCATTTCCGCGGATTACGATTTTGTCTGGCGGTGCTATCTTTCCGGCATTCGCTGGAAATACATACCCGTGCCCCTGGTGAATATGCAGTTGGGTGGCATGGCCAATGCCAGTCGCGCTTTGGCCCGCCGCGAGACCTACCGCATCGCCAGGAACCACTCGCATTTTCTCGATTTCCGTCCCGCGCTGGCCTTTGTCCTTCGGATACTGACTGGCAGGTAGCGTTCTGAGTCAGCGCTGCCATAGTTTTCACCCCTAAAGATAAATCAATGTCAAGTGATGTAGACCGACGATGGATGCAGGTCGCCCTTCAGGAAGCCGAAAAAGGCTGGGGCTTGACGACGCCGAACCCGATGGTAGGTGCCGTCATCGCCAAGGGCGACCAGGAGTTGGCACGTGGTTACCACAAGAAGGCAGGTTGCCCTCATGCGGAAATCAATTGCATGGACGCGCTTCCACCAGGCACCGATTTGACGGGTGCGACGCTCTATGTCACCCTGGAGCCCTGCACCACTACGGGTCGCACGCCGCCCTGTTGCGAGGCGATTATCCAACGGGGCATCAAGCGTGTCGTCATTGGCTGCCTGGATGAGAATCCCAGCCATAAAGGCGTTGCGGAAGGCCGTCTTCGTGCGGCAGGCATTGAGGTGGTCACAGGCGTCTTGGAAGAAGAATGCCATCGTCTGAACGAGCATTTCTTCTGGTGGATTACCCGCAAGCGCCCATGGGTGATTCTGAAACTCGGTCTTTCTCTGGACGGCAAGATTGCCTTGCCCGATGGCTCTTCCCGATGGGTGACCGGCGAATTGTCGCGGAAGCGTGCCCATCGTCTGCGCCAACTCTGCGACATGATCATGGTTGGCGGGCAGACCGCACGTCGGGACAACCCACAGTTGACCGTCCGTGACCCCGCCGATTGGCCTATCCAGCCCATTCCCGTGGTCTGGACCAGCCAGCCGCTGCCCAGCAATCTCTACTTGACATTGGCGACAGATCGCCCCGTGGTAGAGGCACAGCCATCCACCCCTGAGGCCTGGGATACCTTCCTCTCCATCTGGGGCGCCGAAGACAAGGTGGTCCTGCTCATCGAGGGCGGTGGTGAATTGGCCGCAAATGCTTTGTCCTGCGGCATCGTGAATCAAATACAGTTCTTCCTGGCACCGAAAATCATCGGCGGACGGGATTCCGTGCCCGCAGTAGGCGGTATCGCACCCCCGACGCTGGATGCGTCAATCCACCTCTCCAATCCACGGCTGGAATTTCTGGGCGAGGATCTGCTCTACACCGCGTATCCCGACAATTGTAAATAGTCTTCCTAGGCTCCCTAGGATTGCCCCTCGTTTCGCCGGGCTTACGCCCGCTACACGAGGGG
>DCIO01000098.1:265-41711 GCA_002315885.1 Lentisphaeria bacterium UBA1724 | reverse complement strand
CCTACAGGCGGCTCCGCCGCCTCTCGTCTTTCCACGGTTCCTTCGATTCCTAGGCTCCCTAGAACGGGCGTCGGTCACCCCTTCGACGGCGGGGACGCCGTCGCTACACCCTTTAGTATGTTCACTGGCATTGTTCAATCCATTGGGACGGTCCGGTCCTTCCAGCGCACTTCTAGTGGAGCGCGATTGGTGGTAGACACGGGACTTCCCGCTACAGCCAATCTGAAAATTGGCGACTCCGTGGCGGTGGATGGGTGCTGCCAGACCATCGTCACGCTGGATGGCGCGGTTTGTGCCTTCGATTGTCTGGCGGAGACTCTGGACCGTACCAACTTTGCCCATTACAAGGCAGGTCAACGTGTGAACATCGAGCCCGCATTGGCTGTGGGGGATCGGTTGGGCGGTCACATTGTCCAGGGCCACGTGGATGCGGCGGTGCCCGTGCTTTCCATCGCTCGCCGCGGCGGTGATTTGGCCTTGACGGTGAAACGGCCCTCCCGGGGAGATTTCCCAGCGGTGGAAAAGGGCTCCATCGCCATCAACGGCGTCTCCCTGACCATCGCGGAACTCACGGAGGAAGGCATTACGGTCTGCATCATTCCCCATACCTGGGAGGCCACTGCGCTCAATACGCTGAAAGCGGGATCGAAAGTGAACCTGGAGGCCGACATCTTGGGAAAGTACATCGCGGAACTCTGCGGAAAAACTCCATCGCGGGTTACATTGGAGAGTCTACAGAACGCGGGTTTCTAACTATGGACTGCTGAGGCTGAGGCTTCGGCATAACCTCAAAAAACGCAAGGAAACAGCTCATGGAATTTCAAGTCTTGGAAAATGGCGGCGTGTGTTCTGCGAAGGGCTATCGCGCCGCGGGTGTGACTGCGGGCCTGAAGGTCAGCGGACAGCCTGATTTGGCGATGGTGGTCAGTGACGCGCCTGCCGTGGTTGCCGCCGCTTTCACCAGCAATCTCTTTGCCGCCGCACCCGTGGAATGGGACCGGAAGATTGTGCGGGGCGAATTGCCTGTCCGCGCCATTGTTGTGAATAGTGGAGTCGCGAATGCGTGCACGGGTACGCAGGGCGCGCAGGACGCACGCGCGATGGCCGCCTACACTGCGGAAAAAATCGGCTGCCTTCCCGAAGAGGTGCTGGTTTCTTCTACGGGCGTCATCGGTCGGCAACTGCCCATGGATGTGATTCGCCATGGCATTGACTTGGCTACCGAGGCTCTTTCCGCTGATGCCAGCCAGGATGCCGCTCGTGCCATCATGACCACGGATACCGTGGAAAAACGCGTGGCGGTCTCTCTGGAAATTGGTGGCAAGACGGTAACGATCGGCGCCATGACCAAAGGCGCGGGCATGATCGCCCCCCAGATGGTCCTTTGCAACAACCGTCCAAAACAGGCTACCATGCTGGCATATTTTACCACGGACGCGAAGATTTCCCGCACCGCGCTGCAGGAGGCGCTGAGTCGCGCTCTCGGGTGTTCCTTCAACCGTATTGTGGTGGATGGCGATACCTCCACCAACGACACCATGGTCGTCCTGGCAAATGGCTTGGCGGAAAATGCCGAAATCCACCGCGAGACCCCCGAGCTGGATGCCTTCGCCGCTGCACTGGAATACTGCGCGCAGACTCTGGCAAAAGCCATGGTGATGGATGGCGAGGGCGTCTCCAAGTTCGTGGAACTGCGGGTCTTCGGCGCCATGGATGACGCCAGCGCACGGCAGATTGCCGAGGCAATCGCCCGCTCGCCCCTCTGCAAGACCGCCTGGTATGGCGAGGACCCCAACTGGGGACGCATCCTCTGCGCGGCGGGATACAGCAAGGTGCCTCTGAAGCCCACACAGGTGGATTTGGATTTTGATGACGTGCCTGTGGTCCGTAGCGGTCTTGCCGCCCCTGGTTCCTCCGAGGCACAGATGGCCGCAGTGCTGAAGAAACGCTCCTTCCAGGTGCGCCTCTGCGTGGGCGCCGGTCCTGGCCGCTGCGTCCTCTGGACCTGCGATCTCACACACGACTACGTGAAAATCAATGCCGATTACCACACCTAAGCCGTTCTGCCACGCGGGTCGGATCGTGCCATCCGAATTGAGCATTGAGCATTGAGAATTGTGAATTGTAAATTGCACATCCTAGGGCATCCGGATTTCCCCCTCGGGGTTCCTGGACATTCAGAGGATTCCCAGTTATTCAACTGCTGGAACTTCTGCCAGGTCGCCGAGGCGCTGGGGATTCCGTATCTCTACTATGGCGTAGATGGCTCAAAATGCCCCCCTGGAAATTGTGGCAGTGTGGTGGAGTTGGGGCTCTCTCCCGAGCGCTGGGCCTTCCGTAGCGCCTGGCATTTCGATTACACCAAGCGTTTGAATGACGCCCTGCGTGCGCATCTCCGGGACAATGGCGAGCCTGAGTGGGTGGCATCCATCTACGGCGTGGCTCAATGCGATGTAGAGGTGCCCAAGGGCATACCCGTCTTTGAACCCATGCTGGGCTACGGCACTTGCTGGACCCACTATCGTGTCTTCCCTTCCTACGCACAACAGCAGGTGATTTACACCCGCCAGGCAGAGACTCGAAAGGACCGTTACTTCGATACCGTCATCCCTCATTTCATCAATCCCGCGGATTATCCCATGGCCGAGAAGCCCGGGGACTACCTGGTCTATCTGGGGCGTGCGGCGGAAGACAAGGGCATCACATTGGCTCGCGAGACCGCGGCTACCGCGGGATTGGAGTTCCGTGAAGTCCACCGTGGTTGTGCGGGGGAAGAGAAGGCGAAATTGCTAGGGGAGGCCCGGGCTGTGCTGATGCCCACGCTGTACCTGGAACCCTTCGGCTACGTGGCCATCGAGGCGATGATGTGCGGAACGCCTGTCATTACCACCGACTGGGGCGCTTTCCCCGAAATCATTCGGGAGGGCGTTGACGGCTTCCGCTGCAGAACCGCCGCGGAATTCGCAGATGCGGTGAAACTGGCCCCCAGCCTGGACCGCCAGCGCATCCGCGCGGGTGCCCTGGAGCGCTACACCGTCCAGGTGGTGGCTCCCGCCTACGGGCGTTATTTTGATTTCATTTGGAATGCTCATCGATACGGCGGGTATTATGCCCCCGATACTTCAAGGAAACACAAAAATGCTGAACATCACTCCTGATCTGGAACAGTTCTCCCTGGGCGAACCCGGCGGACCTGTCAGTATGAAAGCCGCGACGAAGAAACCCGCCGCAAAGAAGGCCCCCGCGACCAAACTGAAGCCCGTTGCGGTCCCCGCCAAGAAGTCCACTTGCAAGAAGAGCGCCTCCAAGGCGGCTGCGCCTGCCCAGAGCGGCTATCCCGCATTGGACGCAGGGCCCTCCGGTCCTATGCTGAATTTCGGGTTCCAGGATGGCCCCTCCGGTCCCATGTTCCAGGACGGCCCCTCCGGTCCTACCCTGTAATTTCTTTCCAAACAACCACTCTGAAACAAATGAAATACGTTCTCGGTATTGACATCGGTGGAACCAAGATTGCGGTCTGCATCGCAAACGAAAAGGGCGATATCCTGGCTAGCGACCGCTTCCCCTCCACCAAGACCTACAAGGAAGCCATCAAGAAGATTGCCGATTTGGCAAAGAAACTCCTGGCCGACCAGAAGATGACCGTTAAGGACATCGCGGCCTGCGGTATCTCTGCTCCTGGTCCCCTGGATGTGCCCAATGGATTGCTTCTGCGCTCACCCAATATGCCCTGGGGCGACAAACTGCCTATCCAGAAGGACCTCACCAAGGCATTGGGCATCCCAGCCATCCTGGAAAATGACGCCAATGCGGGCGCGCTGGCAGAGTGGTTCTTCGGTTGTGGCAAGGGCAAGAAGAATCTGATCTACATGACCATGTCCACTGGCGTGGGCGGCGGTGTCATCGCGGGCGGCCATCTGGTTCAGGGACACACGGGCAATGCCTGCGAACTGGGTCATATCGTCCTGGATATCCACGGCCCCATGTGCAATTGCGGTCTGCGGGGTTGCATGGAAGCCTACACTGGTGGCAAGGCCGTCCAGCAAAAGATGCAGGCGGCTCTGAAAGACCACCCCGACCACGCATTCTTCAGATTGCCTTGCGTGGAAGGAAAGGTGGAAAACCTGAATTTCCGCGCGTTGCTGGAAGGCGTCCGTGCTCAGATCCCTTTGGCATTGGAGTGGTGGGAAGAGTATTGCGTTCGCATGGCGCAGGGCCTGGCGGCAGTGATTACCTCCTTCGATCCCGAGGTGATTGTCCTGGGCACCACCGCATATCATGCGGGTGATCTGCTCTTCAAGCCCCTGGAACGACTGATGCCCCAGTTCCTCTGGGCGAACTACTGCCGCTCCACCGAAATCCGCCTTAGCGCACTGGGATTGCGTATCGGCGAGTTGGCCGGCGTCTCCGTGGCCTTCAATGCACTCTACGAAAAGGGACTCTGGAAACCTAAGAAATAATTCTCAATTCTCGATTCTCGATTCTCAATTCGTTCCCATCCTACATTTTGACATTCGGAAACACATCCCCGTCGGGTTGTCCCCGTCGGGGATTTTTGTTTGCAACAATTTGTCGTTTGTGGCGAATAGAGACCCCCTTATGAATTGAAAATATCGTAATATGAGTTAAATTGTGCAGTTTGCGCGAATTTGTTTCATTAACCATAACTCTCACGGAGAAACTACTTTGAATACTCTCATCACAAAACTTGTGGTCTTTGCCCAGGAAGCGACTGCCGCCGCTCCTGCGGGTGCTCCTGCGCGTCAGGGCAGCCCCTTTGGCAGCCTCTGGATTTTCATTCCGATTTTCGGTCTGATGTATTTCCTGATGATTCGCCCCCAGCAGAAGAAGCAGAAGCAGATCCAGGAGATGCTCCGCCAGCTGAAGGCTGGTGACAAGGTCATGCTGAACAGCGGCGCCCTGGGCACGGTGGATTCCGTTACGGAGCGCACTGTCCGTATCGCCTTTGCCGATGGTCACAAGATTGACTTCGTCCGGGCTGCTGTGGCGGAGATTCTTCCTGCCTTCCCTGGTGAAGAGGAGAAGAAATAGGATTTTTACTAGCAACTGTTATCTGATTAAGCCTTATGAAAAAGTCATTGATTATCCGTTGGGCCATTATCCTGGTCATCGTCATCGGCTGGACTCTTTCCATTTTCCCGATGAAGGACAAGGATTTCCTGGCCGAGTTCAATCGCCGCGCTGCCAAGACCGTGGCCGTTCTGCAGAAGAAGGCCGAGCGTGCCGATGCATTGGAAGCGAAGCTGGCTAGTATCGCCGACAAGAATTCCAATGAATACGCCTCTACCGTGAAGGACCTGGCCGCCACCGCCGCCACCACTGGCATCTCTGCCAAAGAGGCACTGGCACAGTGGGACGAGCTGAACAAGCGCATTGGTCTGCTCAGCAGCGGCAAGGACCTGAATGGCAATCCCGTTGCCGACCAGGTCAAGCTCTCCGGCTACAAGCTGGTGGAACTGGCTGCCCGTGGCGACAATGAAACCAACCGCTCCATCCGTCTGGTGAATTTTGTTCCCGTGCCTCACGTGAAGGCTGTGAACAACAAGACCGTCATGCGCTATGTCCGCAATATGACTGCTGGCAAGATGCACCTGGGTCTGGATCTGCAGGGCGGTACGGAATTCGTGGTCTCCTTTGATGACGCGAATCTCCCCGATGGCGTCACTGCCGAAGGCGTTCGTGACCAGATTCTGGAAATCCTCCGCAACCGTCTGGACAAGTCTGGTGTCACCGAGCCCGAGCTGAAGGCCATGACCGCCACTGACGTCTCCATCCGCATGCCTTCCGTTGACGAAGGCGACAAGACGGGTATCCGTGCCACCATCAAGGATGCCGCAAAGCTCCAGTTCTTCCTGGTCAGCAAGGACAACGCCACGCTGGTTCAGCAGTTTGAGAACGACCCCAACTTCCAGAATCCCGCCAATGTCATCCGCAAGGAGATGATTGAGGAGCGCAATGGTGAAGAGGTGGTTGAGATTGTCTTCCTGGAACGTCAGCCTGCCCCCGTCCGTGGCGAGGATGTGAAGAGTGCATTCGCCACTGCAGACGAATTCGGCCGCTGGGCAATTTCCATGTCCTTCAACGATCGTGGCGCCCGTGCCTTTGGCGATGTGACTGGTGCCAATGTGGGTCGTCGTCTGGCAATCGTGTTGGATGACACCTGCTACTCCGCTCCCAATATCCAGACTGCCATCACTGGCGGCAACGCCCAGATCACCGGTTCCTTCACCCTGGAAGAAGCCAAGCGCCTGGCTGGCGTCATCTCCTCTGGTAACCTGCCTGTCTCCATCGACATCTCCTCCGAGTTCGGTACCGAGCCTTCTCTGGGTGCGGACTCCATCCACTCCGGTCTCTTCGCCGGTATCCTGGGTCTGATTATCGTTCTGGCATTCATGTTGGCATACTACCGCTTCTGCGGTCTGGTTGCGGATATCGCCCTGCTGGTGAATACCGTCCTGGTTCTGGGTACCATGGCCATCATGAAGGCCACCATCACCATGCCTGGTATCGCCGGTATGGTCCTGACGGTCGGTATGGCAGTTGACGCAAACGTCCTGATTTTCGAGCACATCCGCGAAGAGTTGGCCAAGGGCCACGCGGTGGAAAGCGCCGTCCGCAGCGGTTATGCAGGCGCCTTCAGCGCAATTTTCGACTCCAACCTGACTACCCTGCTGACCTGCTGGATGCTCTACATCTTCGGCTCCGGTACCGTCCAGGGCTTCGCTGTCACTCTGGCATTTGGTGTTCTGGCCTCCATGTTCACCGCACTCTTCATGACCCGCGCCATCTTCGGCCTGGCCATCTACAAGGAATGCCTGAAGTCCATCTCCATGGCTGAAATGAAGTTCCTCAAGAACTCCAACTACAACTTCGTGAAGTTGATGAAGCCCGCCGTCATCATCGCCGTCGCGCTAGTTGCAATTTCTCTGATTGGCGCCGTTGTCCGTGGCAGCTCTCTCATGGGCATTGACTTCGCTGGTGGTACCCAGATTACCTACTCCTGCGATGGTCAGGATCCCGAGGTCAAGGCAGTCCGTTCGTATCTGGCTGGCAAGGGCTATGACACTGCCAAGGTTGGTTACAAGCGCGGTCAGAGCGGCAACACCGAACTGGAAGTCGTGGTTCCCGCCCTCACTGAGACTCCCAACGATTTCAGTGACGCCCTGGACAAGGCGTTCCCCGAGTGCAAGCTCACCCAGGGTTCCATCTACCAGGTCGGTCCCTCCGTCGGTGACAAGTTCCGTTCCGACTCCTTCAAGGCCGCATTCTTCTCCTTCCTGCTGGCGTGTATCTACCTGGCATTCCGCTTCGAGTGGATGTATGGTGTGGCCGCCGTCATCGCCGTCATCCACGACGTGATTGTCTCCGCGGGTCTCTTCTTCCTGATCTTCCAGGGACAGCTCTCCCTGACCACCGTGGCTGGCTTCCTGACCATCATCGGTTACTCTCTGAATAACACCATCGTTATTTTCGACCGTATCCGCGCCGATGCCGTTACCAGCCAGAATCTGACCTACGGACAGCTCATCAACAAGTCCATCAATGCCACTCTCTCCCGTACTCTGCTCACCACTCTGACCACCCTCTTCGTGGTGATCACCCTGATGATCTTCGGTGGTGGTGTCATCATGGACTTCGCGCTGGTCATGCTCTTCGGTCTGATCTGCGGTACCTTCTCCAGTATCTTCATCTCCACCGCATTCATCAAGCGCTGGCACAAGCAGTCCGCACAGGACAAGAACGAGGCTCCCGCAATCGCAAAGAAGGCGTAGCCTGTTTGAAGTTTCCTGGGAAACCGCTA
Source organism: Lentisphaeria bacterium UBA1724 (assembly GCA_002315885.1). Classification (GTDB taxonomy): domain Bacteria; phylum Verrucomicrobiota; class Lentisphaeria; order Oligosphaerales; family Oligosphaeraceae; genus UBA1724. Next base: position 33,889 of record DCIO01000098.1, on the reverse strand, counting down.
CATTAACGCGGTTTCCCAAAGGAGACTACATTTTCAGTCGGGGTGTGGCTCAGCCTGGTTAGAGCGTCACGTTCGGGACGTGAAAGTCGGAGGTTCGAATCCTCTCACCCCGACCAAATAATTTTAAGGCCCAAGTGCAATATCGCACTTGGGCCTTGTTTGTTTTATCTTACGGCGAAATGTAAGAAATCCAATCGGTGAAATGTAGGAAACTCAATCGGCGAAATGTAGGAAATCCATTCGGTGAAATGTAGGAAACTCAATCGGTGAAATGTAGGAAATCCAATCGGTGAAATATAGGAAATCCAATCGGTGAAATATAGGGTGTCCCTTGTGTGTCCCTTTAATTCCGTACTCCGCATTCCGTATTCCGAATGAGGCATTGAATAATGGCCTCGGGGGCTTTTGCGATGCGTTCGCGCTGATTTTCGGGGACGGCGATGCGTAGGGCGAAGGTGCGCAGGTAGTCGCTTTCCAGGGATGCGCGGTGGTCTTTGTCCTTTTCGAAGAGCCAATAGTCATTCTGTCCGCCATTGGCGATACGGAGGTCCTTCGGTAGGAGTTTGGTGAAATATGGCATTGCGGCCAGAACTAGTGATCCGGGCTGGAGTCCTGCGGCATTGGCGAGGGTGTCTTCCATGGTTCTGAGCTTCGTGAGGGAAGTCAATGCGGTAGAACAACGGGATAGACGCTGACGGGACCATTCCTGGAGGGCGATGGGCTTGTCCACGGTGTTTTCCACGTAGGAATATCCCTCGGGCTTGATGCAGAGTGCGGTCTTGAATACCGTGCGGTTCTGGAGCATCCTGGCGTATTTGCGGGCCAGGGGGGCTTTGCCGTGACGGAGCCACTGCATGAGTTCCTCGTCGGTCATGGACCAGAGCTTTTCGCTGGTTTCGTCGGGTGTCTCGCAAAGCAGTAGCTCTTCCTGGACAGCGCGCTGCAGGAGCCGCTGCGCGGTCAGGGCGGTCTTGTTGAGGTAGCCGTGCTGATGGAGGTAGGAGTAGAATTTCTGGAGGCGCTTGCCGTCCTCGATGAATTTCTCCTTCAGTGCGAGGTGACCATCGGGGGTTCGGATTGTCTGACGCTGTAGGGAATCGATATCGGGGGTTCCCACGAAACCAATATGGTATGCGTCTCGCTGGAGGTAGTCTAGTTTGTCGGCGCCCAGATTGCGGTTGGAGACCCAGTCCCCCAGGGGATTCTTGCCGTCCAGCATATCCATCAGGATGGTGACGTCGCCCCCGCAGGCGTGGATGACGGGCGTCATCTCACGCAGGCATTCCAATCCGCGCTGGTGGTGGGTTTTCTGGAGGGCGGGTTCAATCTGGTGGGAGAAGGGACCATGCCCGATATCATGGAGCAACGCGAAGAGTTCCAGATGGCGTGTGTCGTCCGCGTTCATCCGCTGCAATTGCGCCGCAAAACGGGCACGCTGGAGGACGCCGATGGCGTGCTCGAAGCGCGTGTGCTGCGCCCCTGGAAAGACTAGGTCGTTGAGGCCCAGCTGACGGCAACGACGAAGCCGCTGAAAGAGCGGATGCTCAATCACCGGCAGGTAGTCGCCAATCTCGACGGGACCCGAACATGGAATGCAGACGGACTTCATTTATAATGCTCAATGCTCAATGCTCAATGCTCAATGTAGGAGGGGGAGGTATCCCCCTTGCCCCCTCTTCTTCAATTCTCAATTCGTGATTACAGGTCCTATTGGTCCTAGTTATTTCAGGCGATAGCAGACGTGGTGGACTTCCTGGCCCATCTCGTTCCACTTGATTTCGAAGTCGGTCTTGACATCCGCCATATCGTCGATGCCATTGGGCGCCAGTTCGTAGAGATCGGGCAGTTGGCTGAACATCCGCAGCCAGTCCTCGTAGTATGGCGTGTAGTCCGTAGAGAGGTGGAAGATGCCGCCCTTTTTCAGGACACGTGGGACGCGGCAGAGGAAGTCGGTGCACACGAGTCGTCGGGGGGTCTGTTTCTTCTTGGGGAAGGGATCGGGGCAGAGGAGATGCAGCCGGTCGATGCGCTGCACGGGCAGCTGGTAGGAGACCAGCGCCAGGCTTGCGGCACGCAAAGCATGGAGGTTGGTGACACCAGCCCGCGCCGCGCGTCTTTCCACGATGCGCAGGCGTTCGATGATGATGTCATTGCAGAAGACCAGGCTATCGGGATAGCGCCGTGCCAATTCCACGGTGAAGCGTCCTTTGCCGCAGCCCATGTCGAATTCCACGCGCTTGCCCGCGGCATTCTCGGGGAAAGGCAGTATCTGCCAGGTATTCGTCAGAATTTCCATGACCGCGGGGTTACTTCAACAACTTGTGCTTCACTAGGAATTTGCGGATGCGAACCAGGGCTTCCTGTATCTCATCCATGGCAGTGGCGTAGGCACAACGGACGAAACCCTCGCCGGATTCGCCAAAGGCGCTGCCGGGAATGACAGCCACATGCTCTTCCTGCAGGAGTTTCGTGGCAAATTCAATGGAGGTCATTCCCGTGGATTTGATACAGGGGAAGACGTAGAAGGCGCCCCGTGGCATGAAGCACTTGAGCCCCAGGTCATTGAAGCCCTTCACAATTACATTGCGGCGCTGTTCGTATTCTTCCCGCATGGCCTCACGCTCATCCGCCGAGTTGTCCAATGCCTCGATGGCGCCGAACTGGGAGAGTCCGGGTGCGCAGAGCATGGTGTACTGGTGGATTTTCATCATGGCGTCAATGAGGTCGTGGGGACCCACCGCGTATGCGATACGGAAGCCCGTCATGGCGAATGCCTTGCTGAAGCCGTTGAATACGATGGTGCGTTCCCGCATGCCAGGAATTGTGGCGATGGAGGGAGAGCGGGGAATGTAGGAGAGTTCGTCGTAGATTTCATCGGAAAGCACCAACAGGTCGTGCTTGATGGCGAATTCGGCGACCTTCTTCTTGTCTTCCCAGGTCATGCCGGCACCCGTGGGGTTGTTGGGGTAGTTCAGCATGAGCAACTTGGTCTTGGGGGTAACCGCCTTCTCCAAATCCTCCACCTGTACCACGAAGTCATGCTTGGCGGTGGTCAACACGGGCACGGGGACGCCGTGGGCCATGCGGATAGTGGGGTTGTAGGAGACATAGCAGGGCTCGTGGTAGAGCACCTCGTCACCGGGTTCCAGGAGCGCCCGTGCGGCCAAATCCAGTCCCTCGGAGACACCCACGGTGACAATGCACTCGGTTTCGGGGGAGTATTTCCCGCCGAAGCGCTCTTCGAAATAACGGCAGATGGATCTGCGAAGCTTGATGTCGCCCAAGTTGGAGGTGTAGTGTGTGAAGCCACGCTGCAGGGAGTAGATTACCGCCTCGCGGATCTTCCAGGGCGCGGTGAAATCGGGTTCGCCGATACCCAGGGAGATGACTTCCTTCATGGTGCTGACCAGGTCGAAGAAGTCACGGATGCCGCTCTTGGGCAATACCGCGATATGGGGAGCAACGCGGGGACGGGAGGGAGCGACCGATGCTTTCGGAGTCTTGGTGCAGCTCTTCTTGGGGGTGGATTTACATTGTGATCTTGAGACGCTCATAGCCTTCCTCCTTGTGCAATTCAATACCAGACTCCTTATATTTCTTCAACAGGAAAAGCGTGGCGCAGGATTTGACGCCAGGCTGGGTGGAGAGCTTGCTGGAAACAAAGCGCGCCACATCCTGGAGGGATTTGCCCACCACTTCCAGGTGCAGGTCGTAACGGCCGGAAACCAGGAACGCGGAGACCACCTCGTCAAATTTGCAGATGCGCTCGGCGATGTTGTCGAAACCCGCGTCGCGTTCGGGCTGGATCTGGACTTCGATGATGGCGCGGGTCTCGCTCTCCAGGTCGGTGTTCACCAGCGCGGTATAGCCGCGGATGACGCCGTCACTTTCCAATTGGGCGATGAGTTCATTGGCCTTTGCGGCAGTCAGATTGAGACGGTCGGCGATTTCCTGCGCGGAGATACGCGCATTGCGCTTCAGAAGCGCCAGGATGCGCTCTTTTAGAGCTGCGGTAGATGCAATTTTAGCCATGAGAGTTATTCGCTTTTTCGGTTGTTTGGTTTGTGTGGAAAAGGATTCGTGCAAAGACTACTTCGCGTAGTCGACGACGCGGGTTTCACGAATGACAGAGACGCGGATTTGACCAGGGTAGCGCATTTCGGATTCGATGCGCTCGGCCAATTCACGAGCTAGCAGGACGGTGCCTTCTTCGGTGACTTTGTCGGGTTTCACCAGCACGCGGAGTTCGCGTCCTGCCTGGATGGCGTAGCAGTTGTCCACTCCAGGGAAGGAATTTCCGATGCGTTCCAGGTCCTCCAGACGACGCAGGAAGAATTCCGTGGTCTCGGAGCGGGCGCCTGGGCGTGCGGCGCTGATGGTGTCGCAGATTTGAACGATGACGGCGATGGGGCTTTCCTTCTCCACTTCTTCGTGGTGGGCGGCCACCGCATTCACCACCAGGGGATCCTCGCCGGAACGACGGAGGATTTCCGCGCCGATGGATGCGTGGGTGCCTTCCACTTCGTGGTCCACGGCTTTACCGATGTCATGCAGGAGTCCCGCGCGCTGTGCCTGGATGCGGCTGAGCCCAAGCTCTGCGGCGATGTCGCCTGCCATGGACGCCACTTCGATGGAGTGTGCCAGGACATTCTGGGCGAAGCTGAAGCGGTATTTGAGGGTTCCCAGGAGGGTAATCAGATTCTGGGGCAGGGGCAGGGCGAAGCGTTCTGCGGCATCCTGGCCTGTCTTGAGGATTTCCTGGCCCAGTTCCTGGCGGGTCTTCTCCACGATTTCCTCTACGCGAGAGGGGTGGATGCGGCCATCGTTGATGAGCTTTTCCAGGACCAGCCGCGCCACTTCGCGACGGATGGGGTCGAAGCAGGAGATTACCACGGCGTTGGGTGTCTCGTCCACCAGCAGGTTTGTGCCTGTGGCGGCTTCCAGGGTACGGATATTTCTGCCCTCACGCCCAATGATACGGCCCTTCATTTCTTCGTTGGGCAGTGGCACTGCGGTGGTGGTGTGCTCGAAGACGCAATCCGCGGCATAGCGTTGCATGGCGGCAATCATCACCTGTCGCGCCTCGGTCTGGAGCTCCTGTCGGGCTTCCTCTTGCTGACGGCGAATCATGGTGGCGCGTTCCACCTGCATGGACTGGCGGAGTTCCTCCAGGAGTTCCTTCTTGGCGGTCTCCACATCCAAGCCAGAGATTCTGGTCAATTCAGCCACATTCTTGGCGTGTTCTTTGTCCAGTGTCGCACGGATTTCATCCAATGCGGCGGCCTTTTCCTTGTTGGCGGCATCCCGTTTGTCCAATTCCGCCAGCCGTTCCTGGAGGAGGCCCAGTTTTTCCGCCAGGGAGTCCTCGCGGCTGGTCAGGCGTTCCTCCATCTTGGCGATTTCCTTGCGGCGCTCTGTCATCAGGGCTTCCGCGGCCGCCTGGGCACTGACCATGGTCTCCTTGGCCTTCAACTCGGCATTCATGCGGATGCCCTCGGCTTCCGCCAGCGCATTCTCGCGGCTGCTTTCCAACAGGCGTTCCGCGTCCGCCTGGGCTTCTTTGGTCTTCTTTTCCAGACGACCACCACGGTTGATGACCAGCACCTGCCAGAGCACCAACAGGACCAGCAGGAGGATGCCGCCTGTGATGAACCACAACTGGAGGGTATTGAGCTCGGCTTCCTGCTCTGGATTCAGGAAGCTATCCTGTGCCAGAACGAGGCAGTCGGTTAGAATGTTAGAGAGATGATATGTCATGGCGGGATGAAATCCAGCGTGTCGGAGTTAGGATTGCGTGGACAGGCAGGTCCCAGGGCTCAGTGGGGATGCCTTCCAGGATTTGGGAGTCGCGGCAGACACCGATGGGGGTGCCGCCGGGGTAGCGTTGCAGGAGGCGGTCGTAGAAACCGCCGCCTCGTCCCAGCCGATGCCCCTGTTTGTCAAAGGCGATGCCGGGAATGAGCCAGAGCGCCTCGGGAGGGAGTGCGGTGGCTTCGGGACAATGGGGCGCGGGTTCAGGAATGCGGAAATGCCCCAGTTGCAGGTCGGATTGCAGGTCGTGAATTTCCGCCAGGGCGTAGACGCCGTCGGCGGTGTATCGTGGCAGGTAGAGCGCCTTGCGCGCGCGAAGCGCGCCCGCGAGGACTTCGTCCAGCGGGATTTCCCGTTGGATAGCGATGTATGCCACGATGGCGGGTGCTTCGGCAAAGAGTCTGGAGGACAGTAGCCGTTGCGCGAGTCCCGCGATGCTCTGGGAGGGCAGGGCGTCTTCGCGCTTCAGTTGCGCCAGGACTTGCTGTCGGAGGAGGCTCTTGGGAGAATCAGGCATCGCCGGTGGTATCCTCGGAATGCGGTCCGTCGTCTTCGTCTGCGGGTGCTTCCGCGTTTGTGGCGTAGGCAACAGTTCGGATACCGAAGGTGCGTTCTTTCAGAAGGCGCCACTTGGAACGGGGCGCCCAGGGGAGGTCCCGGACATCGGTGGCGTGTTCCAGGACGAGGATTGTCTCGTCGGTAGCGTGTGCCAGCCAGCTCTCGTCCAGCAGGAGTTCCCTGGCGCCGTACTGCCCCTTCTGGGTATGGTATGGCGGGTCTGCTAGGATGACGTCGAATTGCTCGCCAGGCAGGAGGTGCTCCGCGGCGGATTTTGCGTCTTCCGTGCGCAGTGTCGCCTGCCCCGCGGGATTTGGCGCAATTGCCTTCAGCACATTTGCCAGATTGGTGCGGATGACTGCGGCATGGCGGGGATCCTTCTCCACCATCACCACCTTCGCGGCGCCGCGGGAGAGAGCCTCGAGACCCAGGGCGCCTGTCCCCGAAAAGAGGTCCAGGACCCGTGCATCCCGCAAATCCCCCAGGGTGGAAAAGAGCGACTCCTTGACTTTGTCTTCCGTGGGGCGGACGGCGTCATCCTGGGGAACCTGGAGTCGGATTCCGCGAGCCCATCCTGAAACGATGCGCATACGCTAGGACTCCTTGAGATTCCGTGCCCGGTCCTTCAGGGTTTCGTGGAGGCCGGAGTAGGGCATTTGGAAGGGCTGGGTCTTCCCGCCACATTGAGGACAACGGCGGTCGACAGATTGCCGCGGCAGCTGGAAGATGTTCCCGCATTTTGAGCAGGTCAGCAACTTCGAACGTGAGAGATGCCAATTGTGGTTGCTCATCCACAGCTTGTCAACCAGCAACAGCAACAAGCCACCCACCAGGATGACAAGTGTGTATAGAAGAAGCAACTTCGAGAGAGGCATTGTGGGTTTTCAAGAAAAGGGTGTTACATCCGCCAATCAACCTCGAAAAAGAGCGCGAAGGGCTTTTCGCAGGGCTGGTCATTGAGATGTCGGCTATAGAGTGCGTTTCGCAGGGCGCGGCGGGCCGCCATATCCAACGCGTCAACACCGCATGTGTCGCGGACGAGGATGCGGGGCAGTGGGATGCCTGGGCGGAAATTCACCTCCAGGATTGTCGGCTTGCACCCCTGGGATAGTAGTGACTTGCGGATGTCCTCGTCTTGTAAGAGCTTCTTGTCCTCGCCGAGATCCGGCGGATTCTGGAGGGTGCCGCCACCGATGCGACGCCAGCGAGCTAGCTGCTCCTGGGGCTCAGAACCCGGCTCAGGCGTGTCGGCAATGAAGACACCCAGTTTAAGAAAATCCTGGCCGTTCATCGGCGGGAGCGCCGCGGAAATGACCGAAGGCGGGAATTTCAACGCAGGGAGGTTCCTGGCGGGTTGGGTGTACCCCGGAAGGTAGGGAGGAGGCAGTGGGTCGTCTTTGCCTGTGGGACGGCGGTTGAAACGGGAAAATCCCTCAGGGGTGGGGTAGTACCACTGGGAGGGCTCCGTTAGGTGAATCCATTGCCAAAGGGACTTCTCCGAGGCGGAAATGCCTTCCGTATCCTCGTTCACGATGGCAAAGAGCTGACCATGGGCTTCTTCGCTGATGGCCGTTGTCTCATCCTGGTGCATCAGAACAATCGGCAGGTGAAGGATGACGAGGATTGCCAGGCCCGCAAGCGCCGCAACCCACCACCGATGACCTTCCTTTCCAGAAAGCTCAGATAACTCCCGCCGATGGACGACTGTGAGTTCCTGGTCAGAGGGATTTGTCGTCTTGGGCTGGGACATGGCTGGGGGTGTCACGAAGGCTGTTGCCATCTGTGGCCAGATAGGCATTGAAATCGGCTCCGCGTGCGATATCAAAGAGTTTTGCAATAAAGCCAAGGGGCGTATCCTTGTCCGCGTAGAAGACGACTACCCAGTCCTCTTTCCCCTTCTTGGCATTCTTGAGCACCTGCCCAAGGGCGTCGGTGTCCTTCAGCTTCTCGGCATTGAAGAAGATGTCGCCATTTTTCGTGACAGTCACTACCTTCTTCGGGACGGGGGTAGATTTTTCGTTTTCGAAGCGCGGGAGCGTGATGGGCGTCCCTGGCATGGAGACGCGCTGGCTACAGGCAAGGAAGACGATTAGCAACACCGCAAAGAGCCCCATGGTCCCGACGACCACAGGCGTGGCAGTGGGGACGGAGTTTCTATGTGAGCGCCAACGATAATACATCTGTCTGCGGGGTTATTTTTTGCTTCCGTTGTTCTCTGGTTCGGCGGGAGGCGGATTATGAGTGAGGAAGAAGGTAATCTCCGAAGCGCCTTTGCCCATCTCCTCTAGAATGTGGTCAATTTTTTCCACGAGCACCGCGTGGAAGATCTGGCATGCCAACGAGGCCAGGAGTCCCGCTGCCAGGCAGTAGAGCGCGTATTTGATGTCGCCGGAAATCGCTTTTGCATCGAAGGTGGCGTCATTGCTGATTTTGTCAAATGCTCCGATGAGTGAGAGGATGGTCCCCATGAATCCCGCAATGGGGAGGAAGTTAGCGAACGCGGTCAGGAGTTTCAGATTGCGTTCCAGGCGTGGCACCAGGAGCATGCCGCATTCTTCCACTGCATGGCGTATGGCGGCTTCGCCGTCGTGCCAGTGTTCGATGGCGGTACGGAAGATTTCGCCCACAGGGCCAGTCTTGGCATCGCAATTCGCCACGGCTTCCTTGACGCGGCCCGTGCGCAGCTGGTTCAGCAGCCCGCGCAGCAGTTCGAAGGTATCCACTCGTGCGCGATGGAGATAGAAATACCGATCGACCGCGAGAATCAGCGCGATGACAGTGAAGATGAGGATTACGCCGCAAAGAATGCCGGCGACTCCGGAAGTGAGATTCTCAGGCATGGATTATTTGACGGTTGGGGCCTTGATTTCTTCCGCTCTGGGGATGAAGCGCTCCACGGGGATGTGCTGGAAGCGCGCCAGGTTCTCCGCCAGTTGCTTGGTGTCGGGATTGGCGCCCAGCAGGCGTCCGATGTTCCCCAATGCAGTGCGGCGGAGTTGGTCGAAGGGAGGCAGACCGCGGCGCAGTTCGGTGCCGGAGACGGCCTTCATGTATGTATCGTAGATGGATTTTGCGGTGAGTGTGAGGCTTTCGAAGGACTTGAATTCGTCGGCTTCCTCGTCTGCTGCGTATGCCAGGATGGTGTATGCCTGGAAGAGATAGCTGTTGATGGTCTGTTCTGCGGTGCGGTGGTTCGCATCCACCAGGTCTTCCGCCAGTTCCTTGACCACGAAGGGCTCCAGCTCTCCGCTGAAACGGGATGGGTTGTAGTTCTTGGCGTAGTCGAACCAATTTGCCGCCTTCTTCTTGTAACCGAAGATGTAGAGTCGGACGATGGCATCCACCAGGAAGTTGCTGTATGCGCCCTGGATGTTGTTGTTGGGGTGCTCGGCGATGGTATCCAGATATGCCTGCTTTGCGGAATCCGCCAGTGCGAAGTTGGGCTGCATCTGCAGGGTCTTGAGGTCGCCCTTCAGATAGAGGAGCTTACCCGTGGAGAAACCCACGTTCAGGGACTGGAAGATCATGCGGTCGCAGTTGAGGCGTTTGAAGGAGGCGGAGGGATCCGCCCAGACATCCTTACCCTTCTGGGCCCAATAGACGGCGTGGGCTTCCGCCAGGCGCCAGTCGAATTCGCCATACATGGTGTTCATGCGCATCATGTATTTGGGATCCATGCGGTATTTGTAGAGCATCCAGCGGTGGCGCAAGCAGATTTCCACATCTGCGGTGATTCCCGCCTCGTCAAATGCGGCGCGGTAGCGTTCGGGGATGGATGCCACTTCGCGGAATTCCAGTTCCAGTTTGGCGAAATCGGCGTTGTTTTCGGTGAGGATGCGGCGATAGTCCGCAGCCTTGTCGCCCAGGACTGCCAGGAGCTTGGATTCATTCAGGGGCGCCTTGTCCAGCTCTTCCCATTTGCCGTAGTAGTCGCCGAAGAGACGGATCATCTCTTTTGCCCACTCGACTTTGTAGTAGCGGTTGGCGTCATCCAAATCCTGGCCCATCTTGTGCTGGAAGATCCAACCCAGCTGCTGGAAGAGGTTGGGGTCGCCGGGGTTGTATTCCAGGGCTTCGTCGCGGATGAGTTCCAGACCGCGCTTGACCCAGCGCCAGCGGTCTTCGAAGCTGGTGAAGGTCACGGAGACGTTGTAGGACATATTCCAGCCCAGGAAGGCATGGGCGCCCGTGAAACGGGGCTGGAGTTTGACGATCCAGTCTGCCAACTGGACCATCTCGTAGTATTTGCCTTCTTCCTGCATGCGTCCAGAACGGATCCAGAGGCAGTCCGCCAGGATGCCGCGGAATCCACCCAGTGCGACGCTGGTGAATGCCACCACGGGGGGCGCATTTTCCAGGGGTGTGTTGTCAGTCAAGTGGTATTCTGCGCGCAGTGCGTTCATCCGGTTTTGGAGGAAGGAGAGTGCGCCCAGGAGCAGGACCATGGCCACCACAATGGCCAGGATGCGTGAGAAGCTGCTTTTCATTTCAGGTATATGGGATTGGGGATTCGTTTACGAAATTCTGCGGACCACGAGACCGAGTTCACGACGATTCAGGCAGAGGATGCCAATCAACGCCAGCAGACCACTGCGGATGACCAGGATTTTGAGGAATGCCCAGCCAATCTCGGAGGTCTCGACCAGCTTACCCGTGGCCAGATCGCCAGTGCAATCCAGGTCATCCACGGTGACAACCAGCATCTCCACCACTTTTGCCATGTAGTGGGCGGATTTTTCCCAGACATTGGCATACATGAAGGAGCCGTCTCCTGCACGCAGGGGCGCGTTCAAGGCGAAGGGCAGCACCAGTCCGATGACCAGGTATGCCACTGCCACGAAGACTGCCACGGGAGTGGAGAAGAGTGCGCCGACGGTGCAACCCAGCGCGGCCAGGAAGGCCAGCTGGAGGAGCGCCATGAGCATGGTGCGCAGATAGTTGTTGAAGAAGGACGCCACGGGGCACAGCAGCGTGGGGCCATCCGCCACCTGGAAGACCGCGGTGGCATTGCGCTCCTGGCGGTCGTATTCCCTCAGTGTCTCTTCATCCTGGGGGACGGATTCTCTGGGTGGAAGCGCCATCAGATTGCGGACCATGAATTTCGCGGAATTCTTCACATCGGTGTCCACCAGCATGGGCGCGTAGGCGGGAAGCTGATTTTCCTGGAGTTCAATCTGGTCATCCGCATTGCGGGGGGCGTTCTGGGCCACGGTGGAGAGTTCCTGCCAGGAGCCACCAGGCATCACGAAGGGCGCGCCAGTCACCATGGAATACCAGATTTCGGGGACATCGCCCGTGCGGGGAAGAGCCTTGCCATTTTCATCGGAGAAGACCTGGAAACCCAAGTCCAGGTTGATCTGGCGCTGGTCGGTGGTGTTGCTGTCATTGGAATACATGCGGAAGCGCAGATAGAGGACGGGATTTTCCTTGGGCAGGAGGACGTTGTCGAAATTCCAGGAGTGCGTTTCGCCGGGCTTGAGGGTGATATTTCGCATGGCCTGTTCCGCCAATTCCTGCATGATACCCTTCTTGATGGCCAGTTCGTCCAGACGTGCATCCACGGAACCCGCGCGGACTCGCTTTTCATATTCTTTGGTGACGGCGTCCCGCAGATCGATGGGAGTGGGTCGGAATTCGCGTCGTGCGACCAGGGATTCCTGGTGGAGTTTTTGGATATCGTTGTCGGTGAAGAGGCCGGTCTTGTGTGCGCGGTCCAGGCGGTAGAAGGTCAGGCCATAGATGATGAACATAGAGATGACCAGGATGATGGCGTGCATCAGGAAGACGCCTGCGAATTTTCCGACCCAGAGCATCCACTTATGGCAGGGTTTGGTGACCACCATGTGGATCTGGTAGCCCTCGATTTCGCTGGAGAGCAGTGAGCATGCCAGCCAGAGGCAGGATGCGGAAATCAGTGCAATGACCAGATTCAGGGAGTATGTCAGGGAGACCTGGATAAGACCCGCTGCGGTGTTGTCGCCGCGGATAGTCAGAGGCAGTCCGATGACGCAGAGGAGAATAAGTGCGAAAAGCACGATGAAGACCTTTGACCGCATGGCAGAGCGGATGGTCTGTTTTAGGATGGCGATGAAGGATTTCACTGTTCTATCCGTATATGAGGGTTGTGGAATTTAATGAAAAGGGATGCAGGAACTGCGGCTACTTCCGCATCATTCCCGCGGCCAGCTGGGCCGCCAGGGCGGAAGCACCGCCTGCACGGAGGATTTCCAGGGAGAAATCCAGCGCGGCGGCGGGACCGCATGCAGTCAGGATGCGGCCGCTCTTCTGGATGAATTTTCCCGTGTAAGTGCCGTGGGAGATGCGTTTCTCAAAACCAGGATAGCAGGTGTATTCCTGGTTGTCCAGCAATCCCGCGGCCTCCAGCACAATGGGCGCCGCGCAGATTGCGCACACAAATCCGCCCGCGTTGTAGATGACGCGAGCCGCTTCCAGGCACTGGGGGCATGCCGCCAGGTTGGTGGCGCCAGGCATGCCGCCTGGGAAGTAAACAAAATCGTATTCGGCGGGATTGACTTCGCTGGCACGGATGTCACAGAGAACCCGGACACTGTGCGCACCGCAGACGAGATTGTCGTCGGTTGCCTGCACGCCCGCCGTGGTCACATGCACGCCAGCCCGTCGAAGGACGTCGATGGGGGCGAGTGCCTCCAGTTCTTCGAAACCATTGGCGAGAAAAATCAAAGCTTTCTGAAACATTGAAGCGGTCCGACGTGGCTTATATTAGCAAAGTTTCCCGTTTGGGGACCCCATTTGTATCCCGTGCGCGGTGGCGCTCAGGTGCAAAAGAGGCGGATTTTGAATTCTTTTCTGAAAAACGTAACAATATAATACCCTTTTTCTGGAGAGTAGGATAACGATGGAAATGACTTCTTCTCAATACATCAGTACCCGGGGCGGAATTGAGCCCGTGAATTTTGCGGATGCGGTGATGATGGGGCTGGCGACCGACGGCGGTTTGCTGGTTCCCGCGCGAATCCCGAAGGTCTCCCAAGCGACTTTGGAAGTCTGGAAGACTCTCAGTTATCCGGAATTGGCGTTGGAGGTGATGAAGCCCTTCGTGGGAGACGCGATTCCCGCCGATGAGTTGAAGGCGCTGGTGGACGCCAGCTACGCGACTTTCGATACCAAGGAAGTAGTCCCCGTCAAGCCCATGGGTGACAGCGGGCTCTTTGTGGCGGAACTCTACCACGGTCCTACTCTGGCATTCAAGGATGTGGCGCTGCAATTCCTGGGCAACCTCTTTGCCGCGATTCTCAAGCGCCGCGGTGGTCGTTTGAACATCCTGGGCGCCACCAGCGGCGATACGGGCAGCGCCGCAATTCACGGCGTCCGTGGCAAGGACGGCATTGAGATTTTCATCATGTATCCCGAGGGTCGTGTCAGTCCCTTGCAGGAGCGTCAGATGGCCACGGTCCCCGACCCCAATGTCCACTGCATTGCCATTGAGGGGACTTTTGATGACGGCCAGCGTGTCCTGAAAGAGATCTTCAACGACTTGCCCTTCAAGTCCTCCATGCACTTGGGCGCGGTGAATTCCGTGAACTGGGCGCGCATTCTGGCGCAGGTCGTCTACTACTTCTGGGGGAGCTTCCGGGTTCAGGAGGCCCTCGGCAAGGAAATCCCGCTGCAGGTGTGCGTCCCCACGGGAAATTTCGGGGACATCTTTGCGGGGTATGTTGCCCAGAAGATGGGCGCTCCTGTCAAGCGGTTGCTGTTGGCTACCAACGAGAACGACATCCTCTCCCGTTTCTTCAACACGGGCGTCTATACCCGCGGCGATGTGCATCCCACTCTCTCTCCCTCCATGGACATCCAGGTGGCCAGCAACTTCGAGCGCTACCTCTACTATCGTGTGGGCGAGGATGCGGCGAAAGTCAAGGCGCTGATGGAGGCATTCAAGCAGGGGACGCCAATCTGCCTCGAGGGACAGGATACAGATTTTGCGGCAGGCCGCGGCGATACCGCCATGACTCTGGCCACCATCAAGAAGTATTGGGAGTTCTACCAGGTCCTGTTGGATCCACACGGCGCGGTCGGCGTTGCCGTGGCGGAGGCAAATCCCCTAGAAGGCACTGCCACACTCTGCTTGGAAACCGCCCATCCCGGAAAGTTCCCCGCCGCCATCGGCCAGGCGCTGGGAGACGAAAGCCTCGCTACTCATCCCGCCCTGGAAGCCCTGAAGGAACTGCCTCTGCGCAAGACCATCCTCAAGCCCGAACTCCCCGTCATCGAGGCCTTCATGACCCAGGAAGTAAAGGCATAAGCATTCTGAATTAGTAACAATTCCTAATTCCTCCTTCATTGAGCATTGAGAATTGAGCATTGAGCATTGAGCATTAAGCATTGACATGTCGATGACCTCCCCCAGTTTGTTTGAGCATGCCCGCAAGGAGCGCCTGAAGAAGGAATCGCCCCTGGCGGCCCGCATGCGTCCCCAGACATTGGAGGAGTATATCGGTCAGCGGCATTTGCTGGCACCGGGGCGGCTATTGCGTCGTGCCATCCAGGCGGACCGGTTGTCGTCGGTGATTTTCTATGGTCCTCCTGGGACGGGTAAGACCACCCTGGCCAGCGTCATCGCCAACACCACCAAATCCGCTTTCGTCACCTTGAATGCAGTGATGACGGGCATTGCGGACTTGAAGGAAGTCACCCAGTCCGCCCAGCGCCGTCTGGGGGAATTCGGTCAGCGGACGATTTTGTTCATCGATGAGGTCCACCGTTGGAACAAAGCCCAGCAGGACGCGTTGCTTCCCTGGGTGGAGAATGGTACCATCATTTTGATTGGCGCCACCACGGAAAATCCCTACTTCACCGTGAATCGAGCGCTGGTTTCCCGCAGCCGTATCTTCCAGCTGAAGCCTCTGGACGACCAGGATATCAAGGCAGTGCTGAGGCAGGCGCTAGCGACTCCCGAGCGTGGTTATGGCAATCTCAACATCCGTTTGGAGGATGACGCATTGAATCACCTGGCCAATGTGGCCAATGGCGATGCCCGTGCGGCGCTGAATGCGCTGGAGTTGGCGGTGGAGACCACGGAACCCAACGCAGAGGGAGTCATTGTCATCACCTTGGCGGTGGCGGAGGAGTCCATCCAGCACCGCGCGGTGCTTTACGACCGCGAGGGCGACTATCACTTCGATACCATCTCCGCTTTCATTAAATCCATGCGGGGTTCCGATCCCGACGCGGTTTTCTACTGGCTGGCGAAGATGGTCTATGCGGGAGAAGACCCGCGGTTCATCTTCCGGCGCATGATGATTTTCGCCTCCGAGGACATCGGCATGGCGGATCCCCACGCACTGCCCTTTATTGCATCCTGCGCCGAGGCATTCGACCGCGTGGGTATGCCCGAGGGCAATTTCCCCCTGGCCCACGCCGCACTCTACTGCGCCACTGCACCGAAATCCAATTCGGTGCTGGGGTTCTTCGATGCGCTGAAGTTTGTGGAACACGAACGGGATGGCGAGGTGCCGAATCATCTTCGGGATGCCAGCCGCGACCAGAAGGGCTTCGGACATGGCGTGGGTTACAAATACCCCCATGAATACCGAAACCACTGGGTGGCACAACAGTATCTGCCCTCGTCGTTACAGGGACGAGTCTTCTACGAACCCGGAGAATTGGGATACGAAAAATCCCTGGCGGGACAAATCCGAGAACGACGGGAATTGCAGCTGGCGGCTCTCCGTGAATCCGAAAATCAGCTGGCGCCCCCCGAAATCCTGACTTTCTCCCCGGGAGATAAAGTCACCGACCAGTGGCTGGCGCGGGCTGTGGATTCCCTGGCGGGGTTCCTGGCGACACTCCGCGCGGAACTCTTCCGCACACGGGATATCCAACGACACGAACGCATCCTGGATTTGACCGCGGATACGGGCTTCCTGACCTGGGAGGCGGTGCGGCATGTCCCCGAGGGCGGCGTCTGGGCGTTGGTGCGTACGCCCGAGGCCAAGCGCGTCCTCCTGGAACAATCCGGTAATCTCCCCGAATTGCGCCAGCCGAAGATCCTGGTGGGCGAAGTCGCGGATTTGCCGAGACTCCTGCTGGAATGCGGAGATGGCGAGGTCAAATTCGATTTCATTGTAGGACGGAATGCCCTGGGGCAGTCTGCGGACCGCCCAGCCGCATGGAGGACCATCCACGATTTGCTGGACAAGGAGGGCACGGTGGCGTTGGCGGAAAATCTCCCTCGTCGCAGTCAGCGACTTTCCAAGCTCACGGCACAGCAGCTCCCTACCTCGATATACCAGGCCGAAGAGCGTATCTACAATGAAGACGCCGACGCACGCATCGCTTGGGATCTCCCGGAATTGCACGCAGAGGCCGAGAATGCGGGCTTCCAGGGGCTCCTGGAGAATTTGCTGGAGTCTCACCGCACGCAGATCCTGCCACCACAGGTGCTGGAACGCTGGATGACTACCGCTTCGCCTGCCTCCTACGCATCGCAACTCCTCCGCGCCGGACTCTCCTCGGAAGACCTGGCTCTCCTGAGGCAGGCACTGACACCCTTGGCTGGACAGATGATCACCATCAATTCCGTGGTAGCAGTCCTTGCTGGAAGATAAATATACAAATTTGTATTTGTGTAAAATGTGGTTATATTTGTGTAAGAACCATAAAATTAAAAATAGAAAGAAATGAACGAATATTCTACAAACATAGCAAAATTGATTTCTGAGCATCCGCTGGGAATCAATACGAGTGTCCAGGTTGCGGGACATACGCCAGCAGCCGTGTCATCAGCTTTTCTTATCAATAAAGAACAGGGTGACTGGGCAGAAAATTTGGTCCTTACGGCCTTCAATAAGTCGTATGCAGATTATTTCGCGGTGCATTATGGCCGCGATGAATCACTTTCTGCGGGCGATGATGGATTTGACGAATACTATGCGGAGTACCAGAAGGAGCTAAATACCATTGGGAAGCGTCCGGATATTCTAATCTTCCGGAAAGAAGATATTCCCGATGGAATGAAAATAGATTTTTTAGACGACAATTTTGTTAGAAAAGCCGTCGCCGCTATTGAGGTCCGTTCGAGTAGTTTCTTGAACCTAAAATATACGCAGACAATGCAAGAAAAGGTAGAAAGGACTGCCCAGGATTGTCTGGCGATTATTCAGGTCATTCTTTCGGAACCATACGGCGTTTTGCTAAAGCAAAAAAACGAGACACTTTATCGCAATCTTGCTTCCGTTAATGAAAGTAATTTACACACATTGAGCTTTCGCTGTATCTCATGGAGTGCTTCAGAGGACTTGCAAAAACTAACTGATCTTCTTAAAAAATTAAAAGAGAAATTGTCACTCCTCCATAAACGGGATTTTCTGAGTATTACACCTAAACTGGAGGATATCGCGCTTGTCAATCGCTGGATCCAGAGGTTTGGTGTGCCGCATTACTATCTTCAGGTTTTCTTTGATTCAGCCTATATCATTTCTTTCGAGGATATACTCCGCATTAGTAGCGATTCTTCCCTGAGCGGTATGGATTTCTCTCTGGAAAGAGATGTCAAGAACCAGGGTAAACAAACCATAAAAATCAATGTCAACAGGGGAAAACAGGTATTCTCGGAAATATCCATGCCCGAATTGAAGTCGTTTTATAAAGAATTAAGCAAAGGAAGACTAGTGTTCTATGTGAAATTTTCAGGTGGACATGGTGTCTTAAATTTGACTGCTTTTGATGAAATTCTGAAATGAAGACGGAAGAAAAGCAATATTTGGCCTCTGTTGAAACGCAGCATCGGCGGGAGTATGCCCAATTTTTTACCCCTCCTGCTATTGTCAGATTCATGAGAAATTGGATTTTGGCTGGCAAGGGGATTTCTTCGTTATTTGATCCAGCCGCTGGTCTGGGGGCTTTCTTTGAGGACGCGCCTCCCCGTATCGCTATGCAGGGAGTAGAAGTTGATGAAATCATCTACAAGTTCTTTCTTGAGCATATTCCGAACAGTCAAAAATGTCATATCGTAAATGATAACTATCTACTGCGGTTCGGAGAAAAACATGACGGAATCATTTGCAATCCTCCATATCTGAAATTTCAGAAATTTGATAAAAGAGGCATTGTACAGGATTATTTCAAGAAAACATATGGGATTACTCTGTCTGGATATACGAATATTGCTTCTGCATTTCTATTGAAGTCCATTTTTGAGTTGACGGATACTGGGCGTTTGGCATATATCATGCCATCAGAGTTCCTAAATGCTGGTTATGGGACAATCGTCAAGGAATGCCTGGTGAAGGATGGGCATTTAAGAGCGATTATCGAAATAGGATGTGAACAGGAGGCTTTCCCAGACGCGACGACATCTCTGTGTATTATTCTATACGATGCCTCAACAACATATGAAGGAGTATCATTTTTCTCCGTAGGGGGGTTGGATGAATTAGATGACATACTAGAACAGGAACCAATATCTTTCAAGGAACGTAGCTCACTAAATGTTGAGGAAAAATGGGGCAGTTTCTTCAATGCGGATTCCTGTCTGGTTAAGATGAAGAAGGAGTACTTGGTTCCTCTTTCTACTTATGGACATTTTTCCCGTGGAATAGCTACGGGGGCCAATGAATTCTTTGTGTTGAGGAAAAGTGAAATAGATAAACTGCGTTTGGGATTGACAGAGTGTTCTGGTTGCGTTACAAAGAGTGCACAAATCACAAAACCTGTTTTTTCGACAGAGGATTTTGAGGAACTGGCAAAGATTGATGCGCCTGTTTTCCTGTTTAATGTCTGTTCGTCCCCTTCTGTCCAAGCACTCTCATATATCGCGTATGGGAGTCAGCAGGGTTATGACAAGAGGTATATCACGCGTAATAGGACGCCGTGGTATAAGATGGAAAGCCGTTCTGCTGCGCCAATTATGCTTAATGTCTTTTCTCGGGATGGCTATAAAGTGATACGGAATTATTCATCTGTAAACTCGTTAACGCCTTTTCATTGCTTCTATCCAAAACCATCTTGCCAGCATAGGATAGACAGTCTTTTTCTTTTCCTTTTTTCCGATGTCGGACATAAGATTCTAGCTTGTTCCTCTCGCAAATACGGAAATCAACTCGACAAATACGAACCGAATGACTTGAATAAGGCATTTGTACCGTCGGAAGCCTTTTTGGATAATATTCCCGTAGAAACAGTCAAAGCTCTTATGTCGCGTCTCAGGCATGGAGAGGACATAAGAGTGTCGCTGAATCAGATTTTCGAAACACTGGTTGCTTAATCTAGGGGGAAGTATGTATGACAGTATGGATCTTCTTCTGATTACACCGCCGTTTTTGCAGTTGAATACGCCGTATCCCGCGGTACCGATGCTGGCGCGTCATCTGCGGGGGCGGGGCTTCACTGTGGCTCAGCGGGATTTTTCCCTGGAGACCGCGCTGGCGGTATTTACGCCTGAGGTAGTCAAGCGGGCGGTGGCGACCGCGAAGAAGAAAGCGAAGGCCTCCCAAGACGAATCGTTGGCATTTTTTGTGGAGCACGGTGAGGAGTACCTCTCCACGATTTCGCAGGTGGTGTCGTTCTTGCAGGGAGCGAATCCCGAGTTGGCCTGGCGGATTGTCCGTGGGGATTTTCTGCCCGAGGGGCCCTTCTTCCGTGATTTGGATCCCAATGGCGAGGATAGCGCAGAGGAATTCCTGGGTGAATGCTTCGGATTCGCGGGGCGGACCGAACAGGCGCGCTATATGGCGTCACTCTATATGGACGACTTGGCGGCGTTCATCGCGGCGTCCCTGGACGAGGAATTTTCTTTTGGACGGTATGCGGAGGGGCTGTGTGTTTCTCTGCCTACCATGGAACCCTTGCAGGAGCGCTTGAAGCGAAAGACCTTCATCGATGAAATTGTCGAAAATCTGACGATTGCGGCTTTGCAGGAGACCTCCCCGAAGTATGTGGGAATCTCGGTGCCTTTCCCGGGGACGCTCCTGGAGGCGTTCCGCATCGCGGAGACGGTCCGTCGTGTATCGCCGCAGACGAAGCTAATCCTGGGCGGCGGTTTCGTGAATTCGGAGATGCGTGAGGTGGAAGACACGCGTATCTTCGACTATTTCGACTACATCTCTTTTGATGACGGATGCCTGAAACTGGAGGCGATTTTGCGTGGAGGGGTGCCTTCGGGACTCGTGCGGAGCATTGACTCCACGGAGCTGGAACCCGCATTGCTGATGCCCGATTACAGCGGCGTGGATCTGGACAAGTATCTCTCCATCATGGAGACGCCAAATCCCATGGGCAGTATGTGGACGAATGGTGTTTGGCTGAAGATGCAGCTGGCCCACGGATGCTACTGGCATCGTTGCGCGTTCTGTGATGTGTCCCTGGATTACATTCACTGCTATCGCGCGGCGAAGGCATCGGAGATTGTGGACGGAATGGAGACGCTGATTCGCGAGACGGGCCGGCGGAATTTCCATTTTGTGGATGAGGCGATTCCCCCCGCGCTATTGCGTGCTATGTCCGAGGAAATCCTTCGCCGGAATCTGTCGGTGGTCTGGTGGGGGAATATCCGTTTTGAGAAGGAATTCCTGAAAGACGGTCTGGCGGAACTGATGGCCAGGGCGGGGTGCATTGCGGTGACGGGTGGTTTGGAATGCGCCCAGGACCGCCTGCTGACACTGATGAACAAGGGCATCACGGTTGCTTCTGCCAAGGCAGTGCTGAAGGGCTTCGCCGAGGCGGGTATCATGGTCCATGCGTATTTGATGTACGGTTTCCCCACGGAGACCGAAACCGAGGTGAAGAGCGCCTTGAATGTGGTCCGCGAGTGCTTTGCGGAAGGATGGCTGGTCTCCGCATTCTGGCATCGCTTTGCCTTGACGGTGCATAGCCCAATGATGGCCAATCCCGAAAAGTATGGCATACAGGTGCCCCCACAGAAGACCTCCGCCCCGCGTTTCTGCGTGAACGAATGCCACTTTGTGGAACCCTCGGCACCAGATTGGGACCGCATCGGAAGAATCCTCTCCACCGCGGTATATAACTACATGCGTGGACTGGGAACAGACCTGCCTGTCAAAGAATGGTTTAAGGCAGGACGCTGAAATTGCCGGACAAAATATCCACAATGAAAGCACTTTCCTGAGAATGCTATAAATTATTCCATGTCGCTTTTTGTTTGATAAAAAGTAGTCTTTACACCTAGGAGAAAAGAATCATGGCGAATGAATTGGACGAATTGACTGGTCCCGTGAATGGCGCGGGGCGTGACATCAATGTGATTGAAAAGCAGATTCCCGTCAAAGTGGGCTTCGGCTCCTTGCTCTTCGAAATCATGCTGTGGGTCTGCGGCATTCTTCCTGGGCTGATCTTCCTTTTCATGAAGATTGGCGCCAAGAACTACTTCCAGAAACTCCAGCAGAAACTCCAGGCGGATGCCTCACAGATTGACAACTATCTGGAACAGCGCGTCGTTATCCTCCAGAATGTGGTGGGCATCGTGAACAAGGCAATTGACCTGGACAAGGATGTGATGAAGAGCGTGGCGGCCTATCGCGGTGGTGTGAATCTCAGCGATTCCGCCCGTAACGAGCTCTCCCAGAGCTTGGATCAGTCCTTCGGGCGTATCTTCCCCCAGGTGGAGGCATATCCCGAACTGAAGGCACATGCCTCTCTTGCGGATGCCATGCAGCAGAATAGCTACCTCCAGAAGGAAATCACCGCCGCTCGCGCACTCTACAACGACACCGTCACTCAGTGGAATACCTCCGTCTTTGAGTGGCCTACCAAGCAGATTGTGGCGGCGCGTGCGGGCTATACCACCCGCATCCCCTTCACCGCCAGCGCGGAAATCAAGGCCCAGGCCCGACAGAAGTTCTTCTAAAGTTATTGACCGACTACTGCCGTGCTCGAGGAAATTGACAATCCACTCGAGAGCTACCGAGACCACTTCAAGGAGGAGTTCCTGCAAGCCGCGAAGGATGAATTCCAACGGCTGCTGGACGCCTCGGGGGTGGATGAGGCAGAGAACGCCCGCCATGTCCGGGAAATCAGGCGTCTGGAGAAGGCGCTATCGAAAGTCCAGGACAAGAAGGGCTGCCTTTCTTTCGTGATTTTCCTGCTGGTTGTGGGCGCAATAGCGGGCGGGATAGCCGCATACGCGGGGAGCCAGGAAGGGGAGACGCAGTGGATTGTCTATGGCCTTGCCGGCACAATCTTGGCGTTGGTTGTGCTCTTTGTGTGGGTAGTTCCCGCGCGGAAGCATGCGAAGAATCTGGAGGCGGAGGTCCTCAAGTCCCTGGAGGCAGAGAAAGCCGCCGCCTGGGCGCAGATGGCCCCCTTGAATTCCCGCTATGATTGGGATATTACCGCGCGACTTATCCGGAAAGTCTGCCCCATTCTGAATTTCGATCCCTATTTTACGCAGGGGCGCCTGGCGGAATTGGAGGACCATTTCGGCTGGGGACGAGGATATAACACGGATGAGCGGTCCGTGCTCTTCTCCCAAAGTGGCGATATCCAGGGGAATCCCTTCGCTTTTGGAGAAGTCCTGGCGCAGGATTGGGGCTCCAAGACCTATACCGGTACCATGACTATCTCCTGGCGGGAAACCGAGGAGGATGACGAGGGACATACCCGCGTCGTTACACGCACTGAAGTCCTGGTGGCTTCTGTTGATGCGCCAATTCCCACATACGCCATCGAAAAATTCCTCCTCTACGGCAATGACGCCGCGCCGGATTTGAGCTTCTCACGCTCTCCATCGGCACTCTCCGATGACGGCGACGGGTGGTTTGACCGAATGCGCAAGAACCACGAGCTGAAGAAACTCAAGAAATTCTCCGAAAATCTGGATGACGACTCAGACTATACCCTGATGAGCAACCACGATTTCGAGGTGCTCTTCCACGCTACGGACCGCGATCACGAGGTCCAGTTCCGTCTACTCTACACGCCCCTGGCTATGCAGCAGATGGTCTCGTTGCTGAAGGATACCAAGGTGGGCTACGGCGACGACTTCCGTTTTGTCAAAGACCATAAGATTAACCTGGTTCTGCCAGAACACCTGCGGAATTTCGCGCTGACCACCGATCCCGCAATCTACTTTAACTACGATTTGGCTGCGGCGCGGGAGTTCTTCGTCGCACACAACGCGGAGTATTTCAAGCAGGTCTACTTCTCCATGGCGCCTCTCCTCTGCGTGCCGCTCTATCAGCAGACCCGCACCGCAAAGACAATCTACGGATACACGCCAGGTGAGGAATCCAGCTTCTGGGAACACGAAAGCCTGGCGAATTACCTGGGCGAAGACCGCTTCAAGCACCCCGCATCCATCACCAGAAATATCCTCAAAACCGAAAGGGTGAATCGCACAAACAACGCCAGCGAAATCCGCGTCACAGCACATGGCTTCCGCGGAGAACGACGAATCACATACGTCACCAAATGGGGCGGCGATGGAAATTACCACGATGTCCCCGTGGAATGGGTAGAGTATCTGCCTGTGGAGAAGAGCTCCCACTTCTCACTCTGCGAACAACACCCATTGGAGGCCAATGACCAGGAACGACCACTGGCAGGACCTAAGACCAATCTGGATCAATATCTCGAAAAAATCGGCCTCTCCAGAGCACACGCATTCTATCGACGCTCCGTATTCGCCTGGATGAAATAGGCTATGCGGTTTGCTTTACACACTGGCACGCTTATTTGGCTTAAAACTCTAGAATTTTGTGATGAAACAGTCTGAAAAAGTCTAGAATTTTGTGATGAAACAGTCTGAAAAGTCTAGAATTTTGTGACAAAACGGTCTAGAAACTCTAGAAATTTGTGATATACAGGTAAAAAAATAATTTTATTCGATATATTAATTTGGGGATTGAAAATAAAAGGAGGATATGAGTCATGTACTTAAAGCGAAAAATAGATGAGTATCTGGTGAATTGGCATAAAGATGTTGATCATCTTCCTTTGATTGTGAGTGGCGCCCGGCAGGTAGGGAAGACCGAGGCGATTCGTCATTTTGCCAAATTACAATATCCTCATATTGTGGAATTGAACTTTATTGAGGAGCCTCAGTATAAATCCATCCTTGAGGAAGGGTATAAGGTAGAGAGTGTGGTCAAGTTAATTTCTCGCATCAATCCGAGTTTTCGGTTTGTTCCAGGGAAGACGCTCATTTTTTTTGACGAGATACAGACTTTCCCCGATATAGCGACCACTCTGAAGTTTTTCAAGCAAGATGGCCGTTATGACGTAATATGCAGTGGTTCTCTGCTTGGGCTTCACTATAAACAAATTGCATCGCACAGTGTGGGGTATAAAACGGATTATGAGATGCGTTCTTTTGACTTTGAGGAATTTCTCTGGGGCATGGGCTATCCGGAAGACATCGCCGATGACATGCTCCAGCATTTGCGGGAGAACAAGCCATTTTCTCAATTGGAAATGACAAAATATTCTTCGCTTTTTATGGATTACATCCTATTGGGTGGGATGCCTGCGGTGCTCGTGGATTTTGTCAAGAACAAGACTTTTGAGCGTGTGCCTTCCATTCAGAAGCAGCTTCTTACGGATTATCGTGGAGACATTCGGAAATACGTTGAAGGCATAGAACAGACTCGCATTATAGCGGTATTTGACCATATTGCGTCTCAGTTGGCAAAAGAGAACAAGAAGTATCAATTTTCCCAGATTGCGAGGGGAGCAAGAAGCCGTGAATATTTCGGTTGTGTAGAATGGTTGCGGGATGCGGGAGTTGTGACAATCTGCCATTGTCTGAACTTCCCAGAGTTGCCACTGACGGGGAATTATGACGAAACGAAGTATAAACTGTATGTCGCCGATACGGGGTTGCTACTCGCGATGCTGGATGAAGAAGCCAGCGACGATCTTCGCAGAAACAAAAACTTGGGAATCTACAAGGGTGCGCTCTATGAGAATTTTGTGGGCGAGGCACTTTCCAAATCTGGCTATGAACTTTTTTATTATCGGCGTGAGGACGGAACACTTGAGGAGGATTTCTTTGTCCGGACCGCAGATGAGCTTCTGCCTGTAGAAGTCAAGGCAGGGAACGCGGTGTCGAGATCTTTGCGGAATTTGATTGCCTCCGAACACTATCCATCAATCAAACACGGTATAAAATTTGCCCATGCCAACATCGGGAAGACGGATACAATCACCACATTCCCATATTTCTGCGCATTCCTTTTGAAGCGTTATCTGAAAGGCTTGATTTCCTAAAGAATACCTCCATGATAGCGCTGCCCCAAATAGGGTAAAAAACAAAAGGGCACAAGAGAAAGACGGATG
The DNA here is from genome assembly GCA_002315885.1 of Lentisphaeria bacterium UBA1724. Classification (GTDB taxonomy): domain Bacteria; phylum Verrucomicrobiota; class Lentisphaeria; order Oligosphaerales; family Oligosphaeraceae; genus UBA1724. Next base: position 8,248 of record DCIO01000098.1, on the reverse strand, counting down.
GTCTTTCCCTTGTGCCTTTTGTGTGTTCTTGGTTGACTAGCCGCTTACTTCAGCAGGAAGACGCGGGAGTCGGTGGCCTTCATGGTGATGGTGAAGTGGTCGACGTCAGTTGCCACGACCTCGCCGGAGAAGGCATCCACGATGGTAGCGAATTTCTTAGGCAGTTTGATGGTCTTTTCGCCGGGGTATTTTGCGTGGATGGAGACCACATTTGCGCCCGCGTAGAAGTTATCACCGGTTTCCAGGTAGATGTGGATGCCGTTCTGGCGCGCGATTTCACGGATGAGCTTTTCGTCTAGATACGCGCCGCCGTAGAAGTAGGTGTTGCCCTTCTGGAAGACAGCGGGGATGTTGTCGTTGGCGTAGACGCCCAGTTGCTTTGCCTGCGGGTCGTTCACGGTGAAACGCGGCTCCACGGGGTAGTCGCCACCGCAGATGTCTCCATTGTCCAACTTGAGCTGCAGGCTGCCGGGTTTTGCGAGTTGGACGTTCATGCCCATAAGCTCGCTCATGGCCTGGGTGGAGAAGCCCTTGTCGTCAATGAAGCCCGTTCCGTAGAGTGAGACGATGGTTACGTTCTTTTCCCGGAGTGCCTGGAATGCGGCCCGCACTTCGGGGGTATCCTGGTAGGAATTCAGGAAAATCACCACCTTGTATTTGCCGGCGGTCTTGACCACGTCTTCCAGCAGGATGACATCTACGGGGGCGCCGAAATGTGCCAACGCATAGCGCTGGTAGCCCAGGGCTTCACCTGAGAGTGGCTGGACGCTCCAGGTGGGATTCAGCTTCAGCTTGCCGTTGTAGTCGTATTCGTAGTTTTCGTCGTTGGGACAGCTGACAGTCTTTCTGCGCGCGCAGAGATACTGGATGGCCTTCTCGTCAATGACCGCGGCGATCTGTGTGGGATCGGGCTCATTCTGTTCCATGACGAACTGTCCCGCCGCCAGGGCTTTTGTGTAGAAGTCGTAGAGCTCGGGCGTTGCCATTTCGTCACCGCCGTGTTCGCCCAACTGGTTGAGGGGCATGCGGTGGCAGAGGTACATACCGATGTTACGGGTCAGCATCTTCAGGGTCTGCTCCTGGTTCAGGGCCTGGTTGTAGCCGCACTGGTCCAGCTTGTGGGTGCGGGTGTCGTCTTCCATGATGGAGAATTTCCCCGCCAGTCGCATGGCACCGTATGCCTTCATGTCCGCGTTGGGTGCCCCTAGGGCACGGACGGAGTAACTCTGGGGAGAGAGGAAGAAGTCAATGTTGGGGGAATCCAGCAACCGTCGGGTGTTGTTGTGGCCTGCGCGATTCACGGTGTAACCCAGGCTGGAGTATTCCAGGTGGTAGCCGTAGTAGGTGCCCACCAGCTTGTCACCAGCGCACTTCTCTTTGATGACGCCCGCAATCCTGTCGATGAATTTAGCGATGGATTCGCTGTAGAAGCGGTCGTAGAGAATGGCATTCCAGTCTGTGACGGGATTGCGGAAGATGCCGCCGTCGGAGCGCTGGTGTTCTGCGGGAGTAGGCACGTGGTCCACCTGGATGCCACGTTCTGCGGCGTAGGCCTGATAATTCTTCAGATTCCCTGCGCTGTAGTCGGAGAATTTTGCGCTATGGCTATTCCAGCCCTGCCATTCGCAGGAGATGCCGCCCATTAGATTGTAGATGGCAATCTTGCTGGAGAAGTATTTTTCGCAGTGTTCCACCAGTGCGCCGATGGCATCCAGGGTGTCTTTCTGCACGTCAGGGTTGTCGAAGGATACCTTCGCCACATAGTAGTCCTTGGCGGGTTGACCATCTTCGTCCAGCGCCAGGCGTTCGGGATACATCTCGCCATACCAATTGCCGGGATGGCACCAGAGATAGAGGGCGATCTTGGAGTCGGGGAAATCCCGCGCCAGGCTATTCAGCGTCCAGTCCAGCGTGGTGAAGTCATACTGCCCAGGACCATACCACCAATCGCTGCTGGAGCTATTGCCACCCACACGGACCGCAATTACGTTGACAGGCGAGTTGGCACCTTCCATGCCCGTGGGAATGGAACGCTCGGGGACATAGGGATGGACGGTGAAGCAGGTGAAGAAGAAGGGCTTGCCATTCAGCATGGGCGTGGGACCCGCTTCCGTATTCACAATCCGCAGGACCGCCTTCTCGCCAGGACAGACCGCACCGCCCAAGGAAACGGGCGCGGAGAATTTCTCCGCGGAATTGCGACGGACAACGCCCGCCAGGACAGTGCCCTGGTAAGATGCGCCGTAGGGGAAGTTCTTCAGGCCAGGAATGGTCACGGTGACAATACCGTCCGCTCCAAAATCTGCTTTCAGCTCCGCCAGACTGTTGCAATCGTAGAAGAGAGTCTGACCTTTGGCGGTGTTGATGGCTACATAGAAGACATCCTCGGGAGTCAGGGCGGGCTTGCCCGTGAGTTTCGCGATGAGTGTAGCGCCATCGAAATCGCAGGAGAGGACCTGTGCATCGCCTCGGGAGGCGCCCTTGGAGGCCATGTTAATCAGGGTGTCCACTTTGGGACGCAGGAGTTTGTTCCAGTAGGAGTCGATGAAGGCGTATTCCGCGGGTGCCAGGCCCTTTTCAATCTTATCCTTCAAGTCCTTGGGGACCACATTCTCCACTTCCATTGGCACGCCGCGATTCGCATAGAGGTCAATGCGCGCTTGGACTTTCGGACTGACGGAATACGCGTGGATATCCTTGGCGCCGCCCAGGGCAATCACGCTGGATGCGTCTCCCGAGCGGTATTTGATGGCGATGATGTTGGTGCCCTGCTTCAGCTTCAGGACGAACCTGTGGTCAGTGAACTGTGGGGGATGGAGGACATTCCCTTGGGGGAAAGTGCCGTCCACTTTCTTGCCGTTGAGATAGCAGTCGAACCACCAGTCTGCGCCGCATCCCATGGGGTATTCCATGTCCCGTGGGGCATCCAGGCTAGCGAAGAGCCATGCGTAATTCTTGTCGCTGCGATTGCCGAAATCGGGTTGCAGGTCGAATTCGTGGTTTACGAGGGTCTTTTGGATGGGCGCTACCCCATGAAGTGTTTCAGGGATTGCACTCAATTCCTGGACGGTGGGGTTGCAATCTTTTCCAGGGAAAAGGAAGATGGTCCACTGCTGGGGAAATTCAGGGGCGTCCTCGGGGATGTTCACCGAGTAGCAGGAAAGTGACATCAGAACAGTCATGAGACTTAATAGCGCAGTTTTGAGATGCATAAGAATGAACCTGTGTGGAGTTTGTTAAAATGGGGTGATTTATAGTTCTGTCTTTTCCGCAAAGTCGAATTTGACTGCGGTCTTCCAGCCATCGCCAGAGAGCTGCATTTCCTTCACGAACCAGAGCCCGTTTTCAAAGCGCTTTGCGCCTTTCATGATGAGGGAGCGCCAGGGCTTCGTCTCGCCCTTTTTGTACCATTTGGCTTCCATGGGAAAACCGTGGTCCGCTTCAAACCATACATCCACGGTTTCACTGCCGTCGGGGGCGGCTAGCTTCAGCACGCGGCAACTCTGCCAGCGGCTGCTGGAACGCGGCAATTCTTCCACGAAATCCCAGAAGATGAAGGCAAAGGAGAGATCCGAGGGACGGACACCGAAATCAAAGAGACCGGGCTTGACTTCGTCATCGGGGAGATCCAAATGCTGGGCGGATTTACCCGCAGTCTCACGCATTAATTCCAGACCATAGAAGTTCTTGTCGTTGATGACAAGCTGTGCATACATGGCCTCTGCGGTGAAGGAGACCTTCAGGCGCAAATTGCCCTCCAGCTTCGATTTGCCTTTCTGGCTGTAGATGATACGACCCGTGGCTTCACCCCAGGCATCCTGCGTCAATGGCTGACGTAGGGCTTCCAGGAAGGCCTTGGCGGGAAGCTCTTCTTCGGCATAAAGAGGGAAGGCGAGGGCAAGGCTAAAGAAGATGGCAAATAAGAAATGCTTCATGGTAATTGCGGATTGGGAAATGCCCCTCGCTACGCTTTGCGCTGGCGCGCGCTACACGAGGGGCGCACCTACAGGGGCCTGAAGGCCCCTCCTACCCTTACGCGCTACGGGGTTCCTTTGGCGTCTTGCCCCTCGCGGCACTACGCGAGGGGCTACGCCCAATTCGGGGTTACTGGGCGGCGGGCGCCTCGACAGCGGGCGCTTCGGCAGGAGCGGGCGCCTCGGCAGCGGGTGCCTCAGGTGGCAGTGTCACGGGGTCCACGACCACGCACTGCGGTGCGGCAGCGGCTTGCTTGCAGGACTGGTGATAGCGCCAGCCGAAGTAACCCGCCAGGATGATGGCGAGGACCAGCAATACGTAGCAGATGCCTGCGGCCAGGCGCTTCTTCGGGGTGCCTTCGGCTTCGTTGGGGAAGCGGCCACCGCGAGAGAATGCGCTGCGCTGTTTGAAGGTCAGGCGCATACGGGAGTTGATGGCCCAGCCATTGCCCTCCAGCAAGCTGGAGAGGTCCTGACGACGCAGGCGCAGGATTGCCAGCAGCATGATGGGAGCCACCAGCACCGCCAGCACGCACAGCAGAGAAATCACGATAGCAACCCCGCTCATGCTGGCCAGGGTCTTGCAAATGAAGGCCAATGCGGAGGACAAGGCCGCAAATGCGATGCCGAGGCCCATGAGCATACCAGACTTGTCACCCTTCGCTGCGGGCTGTGCCGCGGGTGCCGCAGTGGCGGCTGCCGCGGTGGCCTTGGGGTCGTTGATCAGACCGGACATCTTGCCCGTGATGGCGCCTTCGGAGGCGTTGGACATGGAAGCGACTTTGTCCTCCGCCATCTTGCCGAATTTTGCGAAGGGGGCCACGATGGCTTCCTTCAGGCAGACGGGATTCTCGATGACTTTGGCGATTTTCGCATTGTAGGTCTGACCATCGGGGGAGAAGAAGATACCACGCTTGCCCGCTACCAGATTGCCCTTGTCGCCGATGGTGACGGGTGCACAGAGGATTTGTGCGGGCTTGGTGTCCACTTCCACGTAGATGAGGAAGAGTCCGCTGTTGGTAGCCAGGACGGAGTGTGCGCCCATGTCGTCCACGGGGAAGGTGATATTGAACCAGCGTCCGTCGATGACCACCCGTCCGCGCTCGAAGAGAGTGGGTGTCTTGGGATCATAGAGGTTGGGGAAGCTGATGAAGTTGTTGGCGATTTTGATGAGCCACTGCAGATAGAGCAGCGCCTGTTCCACCGCGCCCGCTTCCTTGAGGATCTGTGCGACTGCCAGGTCCTTGGTTTCCAGCTCGCCGGCTTCTTCCAGCACGCCTTTCAGAGTCAGGTAGTGCTCCAGGTGCGCAACATCCACTGGGGCGCAGATACCGCCCTTCTGGGCGCCCATGTATGCCTGGTAGGCACCAAAGACCGCCTTGACTTTGCCCCAGTCGGCGGGAGTCAGTTCCTTCAGGTCGGCACCCAGCACGGGACGCAGGAGCTTTGCGGTGATGTCCGCCCACCAACCGCGGTAGAGGGGGTTGATGTATTCGGGGGCATCCAGGATGATGGCGGCCTTGCCATTGGGCTGGACGATGGGCATGGCCTTGAGGTGCTCTTCCACGCCAGGCCAGGCAGTGGGATCCAGGGTGCCGGGCTTACCGTCATTCTGGAGAACCTGGCCATGGAAGCGTGCATCGAAGCCCTGCAGGTCACAGAGCTTGAAGAACTCGTCCACCAGACCCGCATTGGCATTGAGGAGTGCCAGGGTGGCGGCGGTATCCGCGCCGAAGGGCAGGATTTCGGAGGTAGACTGTCCTTCGGGCAGGAGACCCGCCTTGCGCCATTCCAGGAACTCGGGAATCGCGGCCAGGAATGCCTTGATTTGTTCCAGGGTGGCGCCCATGGTGCCATCCAAGTCCTGCTTGCCGCCCGTGGCCTTCACGGCGTCTTCCACGATGTCGTGGAGCTCTTTCTTCAGGGCATCAGTGCTGGCCTCGCCAGTGGCCAACAGGGAAATCACGCCATCGCCATTCAGGGGACGGCTGGTGAGAATTTTCTGGAATTCGCGGACCTGCGCCAGGGTGATGCCGCTCTTGTCTTCAGCGCTCAAGTCCTTCAGGATGTATTCCGCGGAATGCTTGATATCCTTTGCGGTATCGGAGTCGGTCAGTTTGGAGAGCTCCAGCTTGCCGTCAAAATGCTCGGTGATGGATTCCTTGTCGGCATAGACATCCAGCAGCCAGCGGATGGCGCCTTTCAGGGTTTCGGTGGTGATGGAGCCCAGCTTGAGGGTGTCAATGTAGGTCAGGACCTTCGGGTCACAGGTGTACGCCTTCACGGGAGCGCTCATGGCCACCCACAGGGCTTCATCCAGGGTCAATGCGTCCTGCAGGTCCTGGCCGTTGTTGATAATGAGCTGGTAGGCTTTTCCGACTTTCTGAAATTTCATGGCAGTGATTGAGGTGATGGGGTGGTGGGTTTAATCAAGAACAACAGTTTCCTGGAATTGCGGAACAACCGCATTCCAGCCTTTTTGGGAAGAAATCTTGTCTCGGAGGGCCTTGGCGGCTTTGGGCTCGCCGTGGGTGACGAAGACCTTGCGGGGAGTATTGCTGACGGTGGAGAGCCACTGCAGCAACTCGTTCTGGTCGGCGTGGGCGGAGAAGCCAGAAATGCGCTCAATGCGCGCATTTACGTCATACATTTCACCCAGGATACGGACTTCTTTTTCGCCGTCCAGGATCTGCCGTCCCAGGGTGTTCTGCGCCTGATAGCCCACGAAAAGGACCGTGGATTCAGGACGCTCGATGTTCTGGCAGAGGTGGTGTTTGATGCGGCCGCCCGTACACATCCCCGAACCCGAGATGATGATGACGGAACCGCGGATGTGATTCAGGGCCTTGGATTCCGCAGAACTGCGCACGCGAATCACATTGGAGACCTTCAGCACACTGGCCAGGCGGATGGTCTCGGAGTCAAAGAGGTATGGGTGGTGCACAAAGACGGTGTTGACCTTGTTGGCCATGGGGCTGTCCAGATAAATCTGGAGCTTCGGGATGCGCTTTTCCGCAGAGAGCTGCGCCAGAAAATAGAGCAGCTCCTGGGTGCGCTCCACCGCAAAGGAGGGAATAATCAGGTTCCCCCCCGCTTCGGCAGTCTCATTGACAATGCGCGCCAATTCGTCGGGAATGGACTTGATTTCACCGTGGAGACGGTCGCCGTAGGTGGACTCCACCAGCAGGTAGTCCGCTTTGCCCACGGGGACGGGATCCTGGAGAATCGGCATGTCACTCCGTCCAACATCTCCCGAAAAGACGATGGACCGGGAAGCACCATTCTGGGTGATTGTGACACGGCAGGCCGCCGCACCCAAAATATGCCCCACTAGGATGAATTCCACCGTGATGCCAGGGGCAATCTCCGTGGGTTTGTCGTAATCTACGGGCACAAAGAATTGCGCCACATCCTCCGCGTCTTCCACGGTGTAGAGGGGCTCTTCTGGATGGGCAGGCTTGCGGCCTTCCGCGGCGTGACGTCTGCGCTTGAATTCCGCGTCTTCTTCGTTGATCTTCCCGCAGTCTTCCATCACAATCTGGGCGATCTCCGAGGAGGCGCTGGTGCAGTAGATGGGGCCTTCAAAGCCATCCCGGATGAGGCGCGGCAGACGACCGCTGTGGTCCAGATGGGCGTGAGTCAGGAGAACCGCATCCACTTTGCTGGGAGAAATGGGGAAACGCCCCCAATTCCGCTCCTTCAGGTCGTGCTCTTGGTAGAGGCCGCAATCCACAAGGATATTCGTGTCATTGGCTTGCAAGAGATAGCAGGAACCCGTGACATTGCCCGTAGCACCGTAAAAACCAAGTCTAATGTCCATTGAAAGCCCTCCTAGAATGACGGGAATAACCAAAACCAAAAAAGCGGAACACCACAAATATAACCGCATTCGCCTTTCGCGCTTGCGCGCGCGAAAAAACTCGGGTCGTATCACCCTCGGAGCCTCTAGACTGCCTCTAGACCTTCTAGCTAGAGCCTCTAGACCTAGACTTTCTAGCTAGCGCTTCTA
>DCIO01000098.1:0-146 GCA_002315885.1 Lentisphaeria bacterium UBA1724 | reverse complement strand
CTAGCTAGAGCTTCTAGATCTAGACATTCTAGCTAGAGCTTCTAGAGCCTCTAGACTTTCTAGCTAGCGCTTCTAGATCTAGACCTTCTAGCTAGAACCTCTAGAGCCTCTAGACTTTCTAACTAGAGCTTCTAGAGCCTCTAGAC
>DCIO01000104.1:7237-7879 GCA_002315885.1 Lentisphaeria bacterium UBA1724 | reverse complement strand
AACGGCCGAGAAGAAAGCACAAGGGACTGTAAGGCATTCGCCTGGAGGGGGGCAGTGAAGTCATCAATTACCTACCCTTTTGTGGAATTTAGCGTTCTCGGAATGCAGCACGTGTCTCGAAATCCGAATTCCCTACGAGTTTAGCCACAAAGGGTTGTATTCCCCTTATGAAAATACCACGGTCCCAGAAATCCACCCCCTTGAATCTACGCGCGCGTACGCGCAGGACCTTGTGGGGGAACCTTAAGTACCACCCCCACCCCACCGCCCCTTAAGATAACCCCGGTTTCAGGGGATTACAAGAGAACGGTATCAAAGTCATAAAAGTTGCGTAAACGACCAGGAATTTTGAAGAATTACGACGGCGTGGACACCTTTGGAACACCCATCCGAGGCGGTGAGGCTTACGGCGGACGCCTACAGTACCTTTCTGTTGACTGCGGCGGGTGCTGTGGGAGGGAGGGTCGCAACGGCGAACGCCTGCTTTACCCTGCTCTTTCTTTTCGGTCTAGGAGGTAGCGACGGCGTCCACGCCGTCGGGAAAGAACCACGGTCGCGACGGCAGACGCCTGCTTTACCTCGCTGTTGACTGCGGCGGCTGCTGTGGTGAGGGAGGTTTTACGGCGAACGCCTACATTACCT
>DCIO01000104.1:0-7054 GCA_002315885.1 Lentisphaeria bacterium UBA1724 | reverse complement strand
GACGGCGGACGCCTGCTTTACCTTGCTGTTTCTTCTCGACCGTTATTGTGGAAAGGAGGTAGCGACGGCGTGGAACGCCGTCGGAAGAGCCTAGGGAGCATGAAAAAGGGGCTGTTGCGAGACCTCGTGAGAGGAAGCAACAGCCCCTTTTTGGTGTTTTATCTCAGAAGAGATGCCTTACACGCCCTGGCGTGCGGTGCGTGCCAGTTCGCCGAGGGAGCGGTTGATGGCGGGGGTGTACCCCTTGAGAGGCATGATGCGCTCGTGGATGGTATCCAGGATCCAGCTGATCTGGGGGAAGAATTTGGCTTCCAGTTCGGCAGCGGGGGAGACCCAGTTGCGGGAACCCACCACAGCGATAGGCGCATCCAGATAATCGAATGCCAGCTGGGTCAGGTTGGTGGCCACATTCTGCATCACGTTGCCGCGTTCCACGGCCTCGTTCACCATGATGACCTTACCGGTCTTCTTGACGGACTCAACCAGCTTGTCGTAGTTCAGCGGGTTGACGGAGCGCAGGTCGATGACCTCGGCGTCCACGCCGTACTTGGCCAATTCCTTAGCGGCATCCAGTGCCTTGTAGAGTGCGGGACCGAAGGTGATGATGGTGAGGTCCTTACCAGCCTTCTTGACATCGGGTTCGCCGATGGGGATCTCGTAGTACTCGGAGGGCACGCCGCCCTGGTGGAACATTTCGCCCAAGGCGTAGCACTGCTGGGATTCCAGGAAGATGACGGGGTCGGTGCCAGCCAGAGCGCTGTTGAGCAGGCCCTTTGCATCGTAAGGAGTGACGGGGTAGACCACCTTCAGACCGGGGATGTGGTTGAAGATGCTGCTCCAATCCTGGGAGTGCTGTGCGCCGTACTTGAAACCAACGGAGATGCGGACCACCACGGGCATGCGGAGCACGCCGCCGGACATGGCCTGCCACTTGGAGAGCTGGTTGAAGAGCTCATCGCCGCAACGGCCGATGAAGTCGCAGTACATGATTTCGGCGACGGCACGACCACCGGCCAGCGCGTAACCAACTGCGGAGCCAATGATGGCGGCTTCGGAGATGGGGCTGTTGAAGAAGCGGTGGTAGGGCAGCAGCTCGGTCAGACCGCGGTAGCAGGCGTATGCGCCGCCCCAGTCGCGGTTGTCTTCACCGAAGGCCACCAGGGTGGGATCCTTGGAGAAGCGGTTGGTCATGGCCTCGAAGACGGCGTCGCAGATGTTGTAGACCAGCATCTTGCTGTAGGGCTTGCCGTCGGCATCCGCGTAGAAACGCTGTTTCTTCTGGATCTTCTTGAACTGCTCGTTCTCGGCCAGGGGCTGCAGGAAGTCGGCATCGCCCTTGCGGCTCTCGTCGCAGGACTCCAGCTTCTTGTTAGAGAACATGACGTTCTCGATGAACATGGAATCCATGGTCTCGTAGGGAGAGATCTCCTTGTTGATGGCCAGGACGAAGCACTCCTTCACCAGGTCATGGACGCTCTTCTCGACCGCAGCGGCATCCTTGTCGCTGAAGACCTTGCCGCCCACATACTTGTCGCGGAATTCCTTGATGGCGTCGAAGTTCTTCCAGATATCCAGCTCTTCCTTGGTGCGGTAGCTGGAGGCGTCGGAGGGGGAGTGACCGCCGATACGGTAGGTGGCCACATCCAGCAGCGCGGGACCCTCGCCCTTCAGCAGGTGGTCCTTCTGGCGCTTGACGGCGTCAGCGACTGCCAGGGGATCATAGCCATTGACGCGCTCGGCGAACATCTGGTCGGGATCGATACCGGCGCCGATACGAGCCAGCATACCGTAGGGCATGGTCTCGCCCAGGAAGTCCTTGGTCTCGGAGGAAGCGGTCTGGCCGCCCATGCCGTAACCGTTGTTGGAGCAGTTGAAGAGGATGGGCAGGCCCTTGAAGCCCTTCTCCTTCCACAGGGTCTTGAACTGACCCATGGCGGAGAACATCATGCCTTCCCACACAGGACCGCAACCGAAGGATGCGTCACCGATATTGCACAGGACGATACCGGGCTTGTCATTGACCAGCTTGAAGAGCGCGGCGCCAGGTGCCACGGGGCCGGAACCGCCGACGATGGCGTTGTTGGGATAGATGCCGAAGGGGGTGAAGAAGGCGTGCATGGAGCCGCCCCAGCCCTTGTTGAAACCGGTGACGCGGGCGAAGATTTCCGCGTAGGCGCCATAGACCAGGAAGTACTTTGCCAGATCCTTGACGGAGGTGCACTTGCAGTTGGCCTGGACGACCTTCAGGGTCGCGCCGCCAAAGAAGTCTTCCATGACCTTCTGGAGAGCGGCGTCATCCAGCTTACGGATGGCGGAGAGGCCCTTGGCCAGGATTTCGGAGTGGGAACGATGGCTACCGAAGGTGAAGTCGTTCATGTCCAGGTTGAAGGCGGCGCCGACGGCAGTGGCGGCCTGTCCCAGAGAGAGGTGCGCGGGGCCGGGATGCTTGTATTCCACATCCTCGTACTTACCCTGGAGCTTGATCTCGTTGATGACGGTCTCGAAGGTGTGGCAGACCAGCATGTCGTGGTAGATGGCCAGGAAGTCTTCCTTGGAGTAGGCCTTCTTCTCTTCGGCGATGGTCTTGTCATACTGGCAGACGGGGATGTCCTTGAAGGAAATCTTACCGGGCTTCAGCCAATTCTCGGGCTTGATGTCTAAGCACTTGGTCATTTTTGGTTTTTCTCCTAATTGTTAATGAACTGGAAACAGAAAAAATGGTCTTTCTTGGTGTGCTTACGCAAATCTGCATAATAGAAGGAAGGGGTATTTCCCCATCCTTCATTACGCATTAAGCATTACGAAGAGGGGCATGGGGACACCTCCCCATCCTTCATTAAGCATTAAGCATTAAGCATTAAGCATTGATTATGCGTGGATGACAGCCTCTCGGATGGACTCGGAGACGGTGGGGTGCGGGAAGATGGTCCGCAGGACGGTGTCCACGGTCATCTCATTGGCGACCCAGGTGCTGGCGGCGCCGATGAATTCGCCGGCGCAGCCACCGATGGCGTGGACGCCCAGGATCTGGCCATACTTCTCGCTGACCAGGACCTTCACGGTGCCGTTCTTGCCGGCGTAGTCCACGATGAAACGACCCGCCATAGCCATGGGCTGGACCACCTTGCGGTAAGCGATGCCCTTTGCCTTCAGCTCCTGCTCGGTGGCGCCCACCTGGGCCACTTCGGGATGGGTGAAGATGACGGAGGGGATGGCCTTGTAGCTCATGCGGTCCTTCACGCCGAACATGTTGTTCACGGCCACGATACCCTCGCGGGTGGCGGCGTGAGCCAGCAGGCAACGGCCAGTGACATCGCCGCAGGCCCAGATGCCCGCCACGGAGGTCTTGCCGAAGTCGTCAGTGACGATGCCCTTACGGGTGGTATCCATCTTCAGAGCCTCAATGCCTTCGGGCAGGATGGCACGGCGGCCGGTGGAGTTCAGGACGTAGTCGCCGGTGACCTGCTGTTCCTTGCCATCGGGATCCAGATAGAAGAGCGTGGAGCCCTCGATCTTGACCACCTTGCAATTCAGGTTGATCTTGATGCCGGAACGCACCAGTTCCTTGTGGAGCTGCTGGCCCAGTTCGTCATCCACCACGGGAGCGATCTTGGGCATCATCTCAACGATGGTAACGTCCGTGCCTGCGGAGTGGAAGAAGTTGGCGAATTCCAGACCGATGACGCCGCCGCCGATGACCACCAGTGCCTTGGGGAGCTTGTCCAGCGCCAGGATGCCAGTGGAATCCAGGACCAGGGGATTGTCACGCAGGCCGGGGATGGGAGGGCATGCGGGAACGGAACCAGTTGCGATGAGGATGTTAGCGCCCTCGTAGAGCTTGCCGTCGGCCTCGATCTTGCCCACGCCCACAATCTTGGCAGTGGCCTTGACCACTTCCACACCAGCGCCCTTCTCCATGGCGGTGACGCCCTTCACCAGCTGGGAGACCACCTTCTGCTTACGGGCCTGAACGGCCGCCATGTCCAGCTTAGCGGTGCCTTCCACGGTGATGCCGTAGGTCTTGGCGTCTTCGCACTCTTCCAGGCTCTTGATGGAGCGCATGAAAGTCTTGGTGGGGATGCAGCCCACGTTCAGGCAGGTGCCGCCCAATTCCTGCTTCTCAAAGAGAACCACCTTCTTGCCGAAATGCTTCGCGGCGTATGCAGCGGCCTCGTAACCACCAGGACCTGCGCCGATGACCATCAAATCGTACATTTTTCTATTACCTCAAATTGTTGATTGTGAATAAGAAAGAAAGTTATGAAATCCACCCAGCGCGCAGGCTTCGTGCGCGTCGGGCGGAAGGCATCGGGGGTTATTTTGCGATGCAGATGAGCTCGAAGTTCTCGATGTTCATGCAGAGCTGCTGCAGGAAGCGAGCGCCGGGAGCGCCATCCACCACCATGTGGTTCATGGTCAAGGAGAACTGCATATAGTCGCGATAGGCGACGGAGCCGTCGGCCTGGCGCACGGGGCGCAGGAGGGTCTTGCCCACGCCCAGCATGGCGATCTGGGGAGCGGAGATGACGGGGGTGAAGTTGATGATGCCGAAGGAACCCAGGTTAGAAACGGTGAAGGTGGCACCGCTCATCAGGTCGGGAGCCAGGTTGCCGGCGTTGGCGGCCTTGGCCAGGGACTTGACCTGCTTGCACATCTCGGCCAGGCTCATCTTGTCAGAGTGATGCAGGACGGGAACCAGCAGGCCCTTGGGAGTATCGCAGGCAAAGCCCATGTGGACGGCGCTGTGCAGTTTCACCACGTTGTTGGCGAACTCGCCGTTCAGCTCGGGGACTTCCTGCAGGGTCTTGATGACGGCATACATGACCATGTCGCCGATGTTGATGTTGGCCAGGGCCATCTTCTCGCCGGCGGCCTTGATCTTCTTGCGCAGATTCAGCAGGCCAGTGACATCCGCCTCGCAGTTGAGGGTGTACTGGGCCATGGTCTGCAGGGACTCCTGGAGACGCTTTGCGATGACGCCACGGATGCGGCTGAAGGGCTTCTCGGTGATGACATCCTCGCCGGCGGCTGCCTTGGGAGCAGGTGCGGCGGCGGGAGCGGCGGGAGCAGCGGCGGCGGGAGCGGCGGCAGGGGCGGTGATGCCCTTGGCGAAGTTCTCGATATCCTCGGCGGTGATTTCACCATTGCAGCCAGTGCCGGTGGCGGGAGCCTTGGCGCCTGCGGCCACCATGGCGGCAGCGGCGGGAGTCAGATGGGGGCTGGTCTGGTAGGCAGCAATCACATCGGCCTCCATGATGCGGCCCTGTGCGCCAGAACCGGCGATGGCACCCATGACGAAGGGATGCTCGGCCACGAACTTCTTGGCACGGGGAGAGAGAGGAGCGCCATCCACAACCACGGCGGCGGATGCAGCAGCGGCAGGAGCGGCCACAGGAGCGGCGGCAGGAGCAGCGGCAGCAGGTGCGGCAGGTGCGGCGCCAGCGGTCAGGCAGGCGGAGACGTCAGTGCCCGCAGGGCCAACCAGGCAGATGTTGGTCAGGACGGGAATCAACTCGCCTTCCTTGCCAATCAGCGCCAGGACGGTGCCCTCTGCAGTGGCCTCCACCTCGATGGAGGTCTTGTCAGTCTCGGCGGAGGCGATGATGTCGCCCTTCTTCACGGTGTCGCCCACCTTGATCTTCCAGGAACCCAGGATGCACTCCTCCACGGAGTTGCCGGCCTTGGGCATCACAATCGCCTCGACACCAGCAGGCAGACCCGCGGGAGCGGCGGCAGGAGCGGGTGCGGCCTCGGCGGCAGCAGGTGCAGCGGCAGGTGCGGCAGGCGCAGCGGCGGGTGCGGCGCCATTAGGTGCCAATGCGTCAGCGGATTCGCCGGCGGCGCCCACGGCGCAGATGTTGGTCAGGACGGGGACCAGGTCGCCTTCTTTGGCGAAGAGAGCCAGGACCACGCCGCCTTCGGTGGCTTCCACCTCGATGGAGGTCTTGTCGGTTTCGGCATCAGCGATGATGTCGCCCTTGTTGATGGTGTCGCCCACCTTGATACGCCAGGTGCTCAGAACGCACTCTTCGACGGAATTGCCGGCTTTCGGCATTACAATTGCAGTTGCCATGTGTGGATTCTCCTGTTAGGCAATGATGACTTTGGTACCTAGTTCAACTAAACGATTGCGAAAATTCTCACTGATGGCGTCGGTGACAAGCACATTCACGTCCTCGACGCAACCAGTGTTGATGAAAGAATTGGTGCCCAGCTTAGAGTGGTCCAGAAGCAGAATGACCTGCCCTGCCCGCTTCATCACCAGGCGCTTGGTAAAGGCCTCCCCGGCGTCACTGGTGGACAGACCGTCGGCCAACGTAAATCCCATGGTGCCCATGAAGGCCTTGTCCACGGAAATGTTCTCCAGAATGGACGCGGTGAGAGGCCCCACCAGCGTTCGGGAAATGGCGCGGAATTCACCGCCCACCAGGACCATCCGATGACCCGACTCCATCAATAGCGCCGCCGCCATCAAGGAGTTGGTCACGATGGTCAAATTCTTCTTGCGCTCCAATAACTTGGCTAAATACAAGGTGGTGCTGCCACCATCCAGATAAATCTTGTCCCCGTCCTCAATCAGCCCCAAGGCCACCTGCGCAACACGGCGCTTCTCGTCACTCAATAAATTCTCTTTGTCGCTGAATACCTGCTCGCTCACCACCGCACTGGTCAAACGGGCACCACCATGATAGCGGTGCAACAACCCACGGGTGAACATGGACGCCAAATCACGACGGACCGTCGCCTCACTTACACCTAGACTCTTCGACAACTCGCTGACCGACAACGACTCCACACCCGTCAGCAAATCCAAAATCTGCTGCTCACGGTCAGTGGCTACGGTTGAACGAAAACGAGTCGACATCAAAGGGGAGAAAAGATTTTTGACGGATTGTTCCAAAAAATGCGCAAAATTTTGAGCAAACGAAAATTCCTGCATGCGTATTTGCGCAATACGCACGCGCAAATATAACCTTATATACGCAGATTGCGAATATATTTTTGCAAAATTTGCACAAAAAAAACGGGGTGTACCGACGGTGTCCCCGCCGTC
>DCIO01000091.1:5230-8591 GCA_002315885.1 Lentisphaeria bacterium UBA1724 | reverse complement strand
TTTTGCGTATTTTGTGTATTTTGTGGACTTATCCCCTATTTTGTGTGTTTTGTGGACTTGGTTATTTTCTGCGGAAGCCGATGAGTGCGAAGAAGCCCATGGTGACCAGCATCCAGAAGACTAACCATACGAAGATTTCGATTGCATCCCCGATTGAGCAAAGCGGCGTGAGGAATATTTTCATCAGGTCCTCAAAGGCCATGATGGATTCTCCCAGGATGCCCCAGAAGAAGCCGAAGATGCCCTTGATGACCCACCAGATCATCTTTATCGCAAGCCAGATTCCGTAAATAAACACGGGGATGGCCAGGCATCCTACTGCGTCACCTTCTTTTGCCATGCTAAATCCTCCCGTTATTTGTTGTTGAAAAATGCATTTATCCCCATAAGTACCAGCGCGATGAATGTCACGCACACGAAGGCACGGATGCTGGTAATGATGAAACCGTCATCAAAGAAGTCGCAACATAATCCAAACAGCGCGTCAATTAACTGGAAAATCCATCCGATGCAACTCCACACAAATTTGAGGAGAAACCACAACAGTATCCCCCCTGCGAGACCTGCGATAACTGTAAGGCAACCACGTGCTTCGTCATTCATTTTCGTGTCCCCCTATTTTCTGAATGCGTTGAAGAAGAGGTATCCTAGGAAGAAAAGAAGAAGTATGGAGGGATGGGAAAACACACAGACTACAAAGGCAATGAATGCCACCACACCAAGAATCCCCGCGAGTTCGTCGTTCATACCTGTTCTCCTATTGGTTATGGGGAGAGTATATTCGTCCCCAAAGTCGAAATGTTATCAATTTTTTGAAGGCAATTGGGAAATTTTCCTGCGCTATCCTCGTAAAGGTTTCTCCGATTTTTCTCAAAATGTTACATTGACTTTTGGAGAAATCAGGATTTTTTTTCTATGAAAATACGCAAGGCCATCCTATTGTTTTTCTGGGGTGTGGCGATTTATGCCGCCTCTGAGGTGGAGCTCAAGTGGTATCCCAGCGAGTGCCTAATGGCCTGCAAAGTGACCATGACTGCGCCTGCCGCCAGTGGTGAGAAGGCGCTGCTGGTGGTCACGGATGAAGCAGGCAACCAGGTCGTCCGTGCGCGCATTCCCAGCAAGCCGAAGGCCTGTGTGTTGAAAGAGGGCAATCCGTCCCAGTCGATTGTGTATGAGGCGGTGTCTTTGGGGCAGGGCGGCGGTCGTCTTCCCGAGGGGCGCTATACCGCGGAATTGCGCTGGAAGGCGGGCCAGGAGTGGCAGGTATTGCGGAAGGATTTCCTGGTGAAGGAATTTCCGTGGTTCCATACGGATGTGGGGACGCGGGATGTGGTCATGCCGGGCTTTACGCCAGTGGAGGCGGCGGACAATTCCGTGTCGGTGGTGGGGCGCCGATACCTCTTCGGGGCAGATGGCCTTCCTGCGGAAATCTGGTCGCTGGGGGAGCAGCTTCTGGCGGCACCCGTGCGATTGATTGGCGGGGGGAGTGCCCCAAAGGGCGCTGTCAAAGTCCGCAAAGTGAGTGACACGCTGGCGGCATTTCAGGGGAGCCTTGCTGCGGGGCGGGTGGAACAGGATGGGCTGATAGTCCTGCAACTCAGAATTCCGCAGGGTCGGGGACCCGTGCGGCTGGTGATACCCATCAAGCAGGAATACGCGCTGTTCTATCACGCCTGCGGCACGGGCATCCGGGAAAATCCCGCGGGATTCCTTCCCCAGGGCACGGGGAAGATTTTCGGCAGCCGTCAGGTCCCTCAGCCTCACTACAAGAATTTCGTCCCCTACTGTTGGATTGGCACTGACGACCGCGGTATCTGCTTTGCGGCGGACAACGACCGTGGCTGGGAGCACGGCGAAAAGACGGATGCCCTGGAAATCCATCGTTTTGCGGATGGTCATGTGGAGATGGTGCTGAATCTGGTGACGGGCGCAGGGGTGCATTCGGCGCGGACAATCGAGGTCACGCTCATGGCATCGCCCGTGAAGCCTATGCCGACAGGATGGCGCGGGTGGGTGGACGCATACGATGTGCCCGCCCAGCGGAATACGGTCTGCAATTGCTCCAATCCCACCTGGGGATGCTACATCGTGGGCATGGCGCGGTATCCCACCTTCGAGGATTGGGAGTTCGTGCGGAAGATGAGCAGCGTGGTGAAGACCGGGAAGGTGGATGACGCATACGTGGAAGAGTGGATCGCCCGGTGCTGGAAGGCATACCAGGAACACCCCGAGCTGGTGCCTTGGCTGGCAAAGAAACCGGAAGCCGAGGCACAAAAGACGCTCCGGGCACACGCATTCGCCGCTTTCCGACGGGCGCTGCCGCTCCACGGCAAGAAGAATCCCGTCTTCTACTACTACACCTGCGATAAAGACCCCTGCGTGGGACTCTACGAAATGCCCGTCATGCAGGACGAATGGGGGGACAACACCAGCGTCTATGGCTCCCATGCCGACTACGCGATCTACTATCTGAAGAAGATGTGCGAAAACGGCATGTCGGGGGTCTATAATGACAACGCGTTCTTCCGATGCAACTACGATTGGGTTACGGGTGGCGCCTGGATTGACAACCAGGGCGTCGTCCATCCCAGTTTTTCTTTCTGGGCGCTACGGGAATACTGCCGTCGGGAGATTCTGGCCATGCAGGAGGCGGGGGTAGGGGAGCCCTGGTTGACGATCCACAACACCAACGCCACCATACTGCCTCTTTTCAGCTACGCCACAAATACCATGGGCATGGAATGGAAATACGGTCGCACGGAATTCCAGGACCGCGTCACGCCAGATTATGTCCGCACGGTGAATCAGGGGACCCAGGGGGGATTCTTCCCGACGGCCCTGGAGGGGATTTTCGGCACGGAGTCCCCCGCGGAGGCCACCCATCTGACACGCACCATGCTGGCGGCGCTTCTCCCCCACGAAGTCCAGCCCACTCTGCAATATACGGGCGACCACAAGCTGGTGGAAAAGGCGCTGACCATCAAGCAGCAATTCGGGGTAGGGGAGGAGGATTGCAATTACTATGCCTACTACAATCCCGAGAATCCCGTCGTCCAGGCGGAGAAAGAGGTGATGATTTCCGTTTATCGCCGTGGAGGGGAGATGCTCCTGGTCATCGGAAGCTATGCGGACCACGATATTGAGCTGCCCATCGCCCTGAAGCAGGGCAGGCTCCGATATGCCGAAAATGCCGAGAATAACGCGGAAATCCCCGTAAACAATGGCACTGCCATTATCACTCTGCCACGGCGTGATTTCGCTATGGTGAAACTACGGTAAAACAGTCCACAAAATACACAAAAAGGAAAGTCCACAAAATACACAAAAGGGAAAGTCCACAAAATACACAAAAGGGAAAGTC
>DCIO01000091.1:0-5158 GCA_002315885.1 Lentisphaeria bacterium UBA1724 | reverse complement strand
CAAAATACACAAAATACACAAAATACACAAAATCCCCCGAGGGCGGGGACGCCGTCGGTACACTCTTTCGACGGCGGGGACGCCGTCGGCACTCCCTTTCGACGGCGTGGACGCCGTCGGTACACTCTTTCGACGGCGGGGACGCCGTCGGTACACCCTTTCGAGGGCGGGGACGCCGTCGGTACGTCCTTTCGAGGGCGGGGACGCCGTCGGTACACCCTTTCGACGACGGCGTGGACGCCGTCGGTACACCCTTTCGAGTGCGTGGACGCCGTCGGTACGCCCTTTCGACGGCGTGGACGCCGTCGGTACACTCCTTCGACGGCGTGGACGCCGTCGGTACGCCCTTTCGAGGGTGGGGACGCCGTCGGCACGCCCTTTCGACGGCGGGGACGCCGTCGGTACGCCCCCGAGGGGGGGCGCCGTCGCTACTCCTCCTGTTGTGCTTTTGCGGCTTTCTTGGCGAGGCGTGCGGCCTTGCGCTCCTCCTTCGCGGCTTCCTTGGCGTCCTTTTCCTCGGCCTTTTTACGTTTCTCTGCCTCTTGTGGGTGGTCGGCGTCCCAAAGTGCGCGGGTATCCGCGACTGACTTGACTCCCGCGCCGGAGAGTGTGCCCATTCCGCAGCTGGACGCCACATGGATTTGCGTGGGGATTCGGTCGGCCAGTTTTCCCACGTGGCTGATGATCCCCACCAGCTTTTTGTCTGTGCAATTCAGTTGCGTGAGCAGATTGATTGCGCTGTCCAATGCGTCTTCGTCCAGTGTTCCGAATCCCTCGTCGAGGAGGACATTCCCCAGGTGTGCATTTTGGCTGATGGAGCTCATGTCAGCCAGTCCCAGTGCCAGCGCCAGGCTGACTTCGAAGGATTCGCCGCCGGAGAGGTTCTTTGCGGTGCGGACCAGATCCCCGCGGTAATGGTCGATGACATTGAGTTCCAGGGGATCCGTTTCGTCATTGATTAGTGTGAAGTGGCTTTGCAGGGATGCCAGGCGGTTCCGATTGGCGCAGAAGAGCAGTTCCCGGAAGGTGTATCCCTGGGCGATCTTGGCGAAGCGGTCGCCCGTGGTCGTGCCAAAAGCGTTATCCAGGATCTTCCAGTTATTGTAGAGTACTTCCAGATTGGCCCGTTCCTGGAGCGCTTTCGCGCTGTTTTCCCGATTCGTCCTGTCAACTGCCAGTACGCTGTTGGTTTTGTCGTAGCTGCCCTGGAGCTCATCCTTTTGGCTGGTCAGTTTTTCCAGCTCTTCCAGGTTCTTCTGGCGGTCGGTCCCCTCTGACAGTTTCCCTCCTTCGGCAGAGAGGGCACTTTGTCGCTCGCGGAGGGCAGTTTCTGCGGTGGTGACCGCAGTTTTGATCTTCTCCAATTCCGACTGGAGATTCTGCAGGGGCTCCGCATCCATGCGCTTGGCCTGGAATTCCGCCAGGTCATGGAAGCCACAGGACGACAGCTTCGCTTCCAGGGCGTCTCGGCAGGCCTGGACTCGTGGTGCCAGCGTGGCGGCTTCCGTGGCATTATCCTCCAATGCCTGGCGGTTGCTGTCCAGCTTGTTTTCCGCAGTGGTTTTCGCAGTCTGCTTCTCGGAGGCAGTTTTACGCGCGTCGTTCAGCGCCTTGGCCAGCTTGCCTTCTTCCACAGACACCTCCTTGTCACCAAACAACGTGGTACGCTGGTCCTTGAGGCCCTGCAACTCCGTCTCCAGGGAGTTCTTCGACGATTCTTTGTCGAGCAGGTCATCCGCATTCTGCTGGGCGACCGCGTCGTATGCGGCTTTGGCATGTTCAAAAGCCTGCTGGTCTGCCTGGAGGGACACCACGGCCTTCTGCGCTTTGGCAAAGGCGTCAATGCGTTCCTGGAGTTCCTTGGGCAGAGCGCTATGGTCCGTCCAGGTCACTTGGATGGCATTCAGCAGTTCATCGGCGAGGGCCTGCGCATCCCTGGTAGCCTGCCCCTGGTTCTCCTTCAATTTGTCCGCGCGGTTGGCCAACTCCTCTTCCGTCTTCTGGATTGCGGATTGGCTGGTCTTGCAGGCTTCTCCCAGCCCTTCCAGCATGGCGGTCATCCGTGCCTGTGCGGTGCGATCGGCATTGAGGGCTTTTTCCGTGACGGCAATGGCCTCCAGGCGGGTTTTCAGCGCTTTCCTGTCCTGGCTGTAATCGTGGGGCTCTGGCGTGGCAGTGCCATCGCAGTATGGGTGTTCCTTGGAACCGCAGAGTGGGCAGGGCTGGTTGGGGACCAGGAATGCCTTCCGGGAATCGCTGTCCTTGAAGAAATCCTGCAACTTCCCTGCGGCGGCATAGAGGTCGTTGAGCTCCTCCGGCGTTCTGCCATCCAGGAGAGCCGCCTGCTTCTTCTCATTGTCCCCAATGCGTACCGCCAGGTCCGCGAGCTGGACAGCAGTCTGCTTCGCGTCATCACTCTTCTTCTGCAAATCCGCACGCATTCCATCCAGGGACTTCTGCGCATCGCGGAGGTCCTTGGATTCGGTGGCATTCGCGGCTTCCAAGGACACCAACTGCTGACGTCGCAGCTCCCAGTTCGGCTGCCTGCCGGCCAGCGCTTTGTCCGAATCATGGGTCTTCAGATAGTCAGTGGAGGCCTTCGCGGCGTCCTGCTTCTTTTGCCAGAGTTTCTGCGCTTTCGAAAAAACATCCTCGTCTTTTGTCTTCTTCGTCCGCGCGTTGGCGTAGGCGCTCTGGGCGTCTTTCACCTGGGGGACCTTGGCGCTGATGCGCGTATCCAAGTCACGGACCTGCTGGAAAACCCCTGCCTGGGCTTGCTGAAGCTTCTGGGCGTCATCCAATGCCTTCTGGGCATCATCCGCTTCCTGTGTGGCCTTTGCGAGGTCTTCGTTCAGCTTGGGCTGTGCATCTGCCAATGCTTTCTTCTGGCTGGCATTCTGTTGCAGAAGTGCGTCCTGCTGTTGGAATGCATCATACTCCGCCTGGCATTTCTGTGCCTGGAGGGCGTCTTGCAGTGCCTGTTGCCTGGGTGCGGCCTGGCACTGGGCCTCTTGCGCCTGATTCAACGCCTTCTCGCCTTTCTGGACCTCGGCCTTCTTGTCATCGATATTCTTGAAAATCTGTTCGATGTCCTTGCATGCCTGGCGCTGCTTCTCATTGTTATCCAGTTCGTCTTTCTTCTGGGCCAGATCACTTTCCAGTTGCTTGACTTCATCCTCAGAAAGGCATGTGATGTCTTTGAGTTTCGCGACCAGGAGGTCGTTCTGTTTTTCGATTTCAGAGAAGTGTTTGTTGATTTGTCTGCCAATCTGGTTGTAGACCTCGGTGCCGGTAATCTGTGTCAGGAGGCTTGCGCGATTCTTGCTGTCGGCTTTCAGGAAGGCGTCAAAACTGCCCTGTGCCAAAAGCACGCACTGGGTGAATTGGTCGATATCCATTCCAATCAGCTTGATGATTTCCTTCCCTACCTCGGAATTCGTTCGGGAAGAGGTCTCCTTGCCATTTTTATAGAGGAGGTGCGTCACGGCGCTGAAGGGGTTTTGGGAATTCTCACGGGTTCTCTTCTGGGAAAAGGACGCGCGGTATTCGTCATCGCCCAGGGAGAATGTGAGTTCCGCCTGAGTCTCCTTTGCGCCTTCGCTCATGACGGGATTCTTTTGGGCTGAAATCTTGTCCGCACGGGGGGTCTCCGCGTAGAGCGCCAGGCAGATCGCGTCCAGGATGGTAGATTTCCCTGCGCCGGTGGGGCCGTCAATCAGGAAGATTCCCGTATTGAAAGCGGGGTCCTCGAAATCGATGGAGTTTTCTCCGTAGAGGGAATTCACATTCTTGATGAAGAGGCGCTTGAATTTCATGACGCCAGCCACGGCGGGGGGTGTGGTCTCGACTTGCGCCTTGGGGTCAATGACCTCGTCCTGCGCTTGCTGATACAGCGCCTCCAGCTCCTTGCGCTGCTCTTCGCTGTAGTCATCCCGGTGAGCTTCCAGATACTTCAGGAAGATCTCCTTCGGATTCAGTTTGGAGAGGGGAACCAGTGGCTCATCCTGGGAGGGCGCGCTCTCGGGGGCTTGATGGCTAGCGGGGCGCTTGACTTCCGTGTCCACAATCTGGACGCCGCTTTCACGGAGTTCCAGCTGGAGTTCGATGGACCAGTTGGGGGCGGCTTCCTCGCCAGTATAGACGGCTTTCACCCAGGTATCCTGGTTGGTCTTGCGGAGGTCGTCCAGCTTGGCACGCAGCTCCTCTTTGTTGCCCGAGATGTACGCCATCTTGTGGAAGCACTCCATGGGGATTTCCACGCCCTGTGGGTGGGGCATGTCTTCGGTGTCCAGGACGACCACTTCGCGGGCGTGGTTGTTCTCCAGGATTTCCATGGGCAGGAGTGAGCCCGCGTAGCGCCAGTTGTCGTGGGAGGGCACGTGCTGTGGCTTGTGGATATGCCCCAATGCCAGGTAGTCAAAATCGTTGGCGAATGTGGTCAGATCCACGCCTTCCAGCTTGCCGACCAGATTTTCGGCCTTTCCAGTACCGAAGGAGGTCCCAGAGGCATAGAGGTGCCCCATGCCGATGATGGGGATTTCGCGTCCTGCGCGCATGCCATCGGCAAGCTTCCAGACACGCTTGTAGTGCTCCGCCACGCCGTAGGCCAGGCGCTGGGAACGGTCTGCCGCCAGGTCTTCGGGCACCAGGTCGATGATGTCCTTGTGCTCGAGATAGGGCACCGCGCAGACAATGGCGGATGGATTCTCTTTGTCCCCCAGTGCGAAGACCTCCTGGGAGAGGTCGGCGGGGTTCACATTCCCCACAATATGGATGTCCATCCGCTTGAGCAATCTCTTGGGTGCATCCAGGAAATCCGGGTTGTCGTGGTTTCCTGCGATGACAATGACCTGCTTGCAACCCGCTTTCTGCAAGTCCCACAGGAAGTTGTAATACATGTCCTGGGATTCGATGGAAGGACGGCCGGTGTCAAAGACGTCTCCCGCAATCAACGCCGCCTCAATACCCTGCGTCTTGATGGTCTCCAGAATGAAATCAAAGACCTTTCCGATTTCTTGATTACGGGAATGGCCGTCCAGCGAACAACCCAGATGAATGTCGCCAATATGCAAAAGTTTCATAAGGTCTCCTTCGTGTTGATTGTGTTTTATGTTGCTCGGTAAAATATAACCACAATCACAGCCGTCCCATAACTGAA